>ONAS01000067.1 GCA_900315815.1 uncultured Eubacteriales bacterium | reverse complement strand
TGTTGCGCTTAGTTATTCTTCCATTATTTGTATTGTTACGATTCTCTCGTTCAATGCTTAAGGCTGCCGCAAAACTCCTCGTTTTGCGACAGCTCTTTTTACGTTATTTCGCTTTATCCTTATTCTTGAATTTTTCAATATAATGATCCGCGATCCAGTACAGCACATTGAAGATCAGTACACTGCTGACCGCGAATATCAACAGCATCCACCAGCCGTTTTCACTCAGATCAGCCAGCATGAAGAAGCTGCGGAAGAAGATGAATCCGATGGCAAAGCCGGCGATGCTCATGCACAGCATGCCGATACGCAGAGCGTTGAACGGTATCGACAGTCTGACGATCAGCATCATGCAGATCAGCGCGGTGGTATAAACGGAGATCGTCGTCAGCTCCGCTTGAGAGATATTCGTCATGCCGCTGAGAGCCGCTGTCAGGATGATGTTCAGCGATACGCAGATCGACGCAGGCGCGGCGCGTGCGATGATATTGAACGTAAAGTTGCCGCGGACGATGTTCTTGTTCGGCTGCAGTGCCAGAACGAATGACGGGAAACCGATCGCCAGCGCGCCGATCAAGGATAACTGGATCGGCTGGAAGGGATAGGTCAGCGCCGAGAACATAAAGAATACGGACAGGATCATGGAATACATCGTCTTGACCAGATACAGCGAGGAGCTTCGCTCAATGTTGTTGATGGTCCTTCTGCCCTCCGCAACGACCTGCGGCATACAGGCAAAGTCATTGTTGACCAGTACCATCTGTGAAACGTTGCGTGCCGCCTCGCTGCCCGCCGCCATGGCGACCGAGCAGTCAGCCTCCTTCAGCGCCAGTACGTCGTTGACGCCGTCGCCTGTCATCGCGACCGTGTGCCCGTGCGACTGGAGTGCCAGGACCAGCTTCTTTTTCTGGGCGGGCGTGACTCTGCCGAATACGTTACAGCTTTCCGCAACCTCGTACAGCTGTTTGTCTGTAGTGACCGTAGACATGTCAATGCTGTTTTCCGCGCCGGGGATGCCGGTATCTATCGCGATATTCTGAACGGTTTTCACACTGTCGCCGGAGATCACCTTTAAGGTAACGCCCTGCTCCTTGAAATAATTGATGGTGTCCTCAACGTTCTCTCTGAGCTGGTCCTTGATCAGGATCAGCGCCAGCGGCTTGATATCATCGGGCAGGATCGATCCTTTGATCTCTTTTTCGGAGGACGCCAGCACAAGGATACGGACCGTTTCCTTGATCTCACTGATTTTCTCCTGTATCTCGGGATACCGGGCCTCGTCCGGAAATACAAATTCCGGTGCGCCGATGATATAGGTCATGCCGTTTTCAAAGTATCCGCCGGACCACTTTGTCTCCGAGGAAAACGGAATAAAGCGTTTACAAGCGACCGTTTCCGTGCCTTGTGTATAATCACAGATCGCCTGCAGGGTCGCATTGATGTCTGCGCTCGCAGCGCCGATCGACGCGAGCGCCTTGTTGATCGTCTGTGTATTGACGCCGAAGTCGATCACCCGCTCAACGCTCATCGTTTCCGCGGTCAGCGTACCGGTTTTATCCATACACAGGACGTCGACGCGTGCCAGTGTTTCGATGCAGTACATTTCATTGACCAGTACCTTTTTCTTGGCAAGCCGGATGACCGATACCGCAAGGACCGTACTTGTCAGAAGGATCATTCCTCCGGGGATCATTCCGACCAATGCGCCTACCGTGCTTTCAACGGTCGTCTTGATGGTTTCATGGTGCCACAGGTATTTGGACACGAACATCAGGACGCCGATCGGAAGAATGACGGCGGTACACAGGTTGATGATGAATTTGAAGGATCTCAGGATCTGAGAGTTGTTCTTTTTGATGTACTTGGCCTCGGCGTTGATTTTAGACGCATAGCTGTTTGCGCCGACACGGTTCACACGGCAGTAACAGCTTCCGGCAGAAATGAAACTGCCCGATAATAATTCGTCGCCCTTCTTTTTTTCGATCAGATCGGATTCGCCGGTCAGCAGGCTTTCGTTTGCCATACAGCCGCCCTCGACCAGTATGCAGTCCGCGGGGACCTGATTGCCGCGGGAAAGGATCAGGATATCGTCAAGTACCAGTTCATCCTTAGATAAAAGGACCTTCTCTCCCCCGCGTATGACTTCGAACTTGTTTTCCGTCAGAATGGTCAGGGTATCGACGCTCTTTTTGGAACGGATCTCCTGCACGATTCCGATGACCGTGTTGCAAAGCACGACGCCGATAAACAGCAGGTTCTTATAGGAGCCTACCAACAGCAGCATCACAAACAGGATCACGTTGATCAGGTTGAACAGCGTGCAGATGTTATCATAAAAGATCCGCTTGATGGATTTTGTTTTGACGGTGGTCGTGATATTGACCTTGCCGTCATTGATTCTTTGTTGTACTTCCTCCGGAGTCAATCCGGTCAGTATTGTATCTGGATTATCCACAGGTGCCTCCTGTACTTGGATTTTAACGCTCTTATTATAACCTCAAAACATCTGAAACGCAATGAATTATCGGTAAATTCTTGTAATATTGTGAGAAGTTATCGTGAAGTTCATCGAATCACATCAAAAAACGCCCTTTGTCTTTCTATAAAATGAAAGATTAACAGGGCGTCTTACGATTTATTTATTTTTTTATGAGCTTTTTGATCGCGATCCCGGCGACGACTGCCGTTATTCCCGCGGCAATACCGATCATCTTGCGCGTAAAGGGAACGTTGTAATCCAGCGACATATAGGATGCGTTGATCATATGACGGATCAGCGGCATCAGCAGTCTGCGCTGTTTGGAAAGCACATCGCCTTGCATTTTCGGCTCTTTGCAGAGCACCGCTGTCCGGCGTTCATTGACGTCATACGGCAGCCATTCGAAGCCTTCGACAGAGGGATCGCCGCAGCGGGCGAAATTCGACCACATTTTCATCACCATCGCCGACAGCGCCTTGTTTGCGGGCTGACCGGTAAAAATGGTTTCATGCGTATTGCCAAATACGTAGGCGAGCTCTACGGCGTGACAAGCGCCTCTGAACCGCAGTGCGGACGGCTCCGTCCAGTAATACATATACGCCTTTCCTCCGTTCACGGTATGCAGCTCAGCCTGACGGATCGCGGGAAGGCGGAACATCACCTCGTTATAGAACTCAACGATCTTCCACAGCTCATGGCCTTTCCGCAGGGACATGAATTTTTTGACCCGTGCCTTGTCATCCTTATCAAGCAGCCGCAGATCATTTTCGTATTTGACAGGCAGGCTGAAACGGAACGGGACGATGCCGCCGATCTCACCGACCCAGTAATTGGATTCGTTGGCGTTCGTTCCGAACATCACGTCGATATCGCTTGTGATACCTCTGCGATACGCTTCATAAGGATTGAGCGGGATCAGATTTCCGTCACGCTGCGGAAAATTATTATATAGATTGAGCTTTTCGTTGACGCGAATGATATCGGCCTCGCTCAGCGCGATCAGCTTTTCCATAGAATCAGCGCCGCTTTCACGCATCAGTCTTAGGGTGAAGTCTTTGCATTCCTCCTTGGAGAAGGTCAGGGCAACAGAGCCGCTCTCAGCGATCACGCGTCGGAACAGTCCCTTGGCTTCGGGAATGATCGGCAGCAGCGAAACGCTTCCGCCGCCTGCGGATTCGCCGAAAATCGTTACGTTATCCGCATCGCCTCCGAATGCGCCGATATTGTCACGCACCCACCTCAGCGCCTCGATATGATCGAGCAGACCCAGATTCGGCGCATCGGGATAGTCCTCTCCCCCTTTGAGGTAAGACAGATCCACAAAGCCCATCAACCCGGTACGGTAGGCGGCGGTGACGAGGATGATGTCGGGATTCGCTTTGACAAAGTTGAAACCGTCATAAAGCGGATCAGCGGTACCGCCCCATCCGTAGGAGCCGCCGTGGAAAAAGACCATGACAGGCTTTTTGCTGTCAAGGCATTCACTGCCGGTCCAGATATTCAGATAGAGGCAGTCCTCACTCTGAGGATAATAGGACGCCTGTTCAGTCGGCCATTCTGTCTGGATCGGCGTTTTGCCGTTATAATAGGCCTCATAGACGCCGTTATCGTCATCGGCTTTTTCCGGACGCTTCCATCTGAGTCGGCCGACAGGAGGCTTTGCGAACGGAACGCCGCGAAAGACCTTGACGCCGTCCTGCTCCTTGCCGACAAAGGTACCGTTGCGGCATACAGCGGCAAGCGAGACGTCATATTCGCCGGTGATCGGCTTGTTTTCTCCGTAAGTGCTGCGAATAGCATCTCTTACGGCGGAAGCTGCTTGCGACATTACTTCTTTCTCCTGAAAATACTGATGACCTTGATGAAGAAATTGGTCTTATCCTGAACCTTCTTCCTGATCTCACCGATGGTGATATCCTGCTGTGAATTATGGGTGACCAACAGCTGGGCGATATTCAGATAAAGATCCTTGAACGATTCGATCGTGCTGTCTTCGTAGCGGCTCGCGGCGTAATCGATCATCAGGACGAGTCCGTCGGAGCCATCGAGGATCTCCATGTCGAGGATCGTCTGAGACGCCGCCTGGTTCTGGCGGATGTCGATCGCTTCGATATTCATACCGCCCATCTCGCCCATGTCACGGATATCCTGCTGATAGAGCAGGTATGCCGATTCTTCCGCCGCGACGGAATTATGGACGTCTACGTAAGGATAACAGCTGTGCTCGATACCCTTCTGCACCTGTTCGTGTACATCGGCAAAAACATCGCGCAGCGTACGGTCGTCCCTGAATCGGATACCGACAGGAAGATCGCGGAACAGCAGGCCGACCGTGGACATCATTTCCATGTCCTCGCGTCCGTTATAGATCCAGGATAGCTTGATATCGTCCTTCTTGTTGAAAACAGAGATAGCAAGCGCGGCAACGGTGATGAAAAACTCGTTGCGGCTGATCATATATCTGCGCTCCATAGCGCTCAGCATCGGCTGTTCGATCCCGATGGGCGCGAACAGCTCGCCCATTTCATTCTCGCGGGAATCATTGTCGACGTTCGGATAGGAGGACCATTCCGTGTGATCGAACAGCTCCTCAAAGTAGCGCTTACTTTCTTCGTAATAGTCGGATTTCTCCATGCTTTCACGATTGCTGAGCATGAGATAATAGTAGTCGGGATCGGGCAACATGCCCATATAAGCCTTGCCGACATTGCCCATGAACACCTTCAGAGAGGTACCGTCAAACAAGGTGTGATGAACATCAAAGAAGACATAACCGTTCTTTTCGGTTTCAAATACCCGACAGCGATACAGCTTGCCGCCGATGATCTTGAAGGGCTGGACCAGTGTGTCCTTGAGCGCGCTGAATTCAAATTCACTGGTTTTTTCAACAGTGATCTCCTGAAATACTTCCGGAGTGTAGCGCTGGACGATCTCGCCGTCATCGTTGAATCGGAAGGTGGTCAGCAGAGCGGGGTGATTCTTGATGACAGTCTGCATGGCCTCAGCCATCTTTGTGAGATCGAACGTTTCTTTATCGATCTTCAGCATGGTGAACAGGTTGTACATCGTGGACTTGGGGGTGTACAGCTGATAATCCACCATGTAGAGCTGTTCTGCGGTCAGCGGATGATCCTGCTTCAAGGAGCGGGCGTTTTTGCTTTGAGCAGATTCACCGTTGTCATTCTTGTGCTTTTCAATATACAGCTGCGCGATCTTTTCGGGCGTTCTTCCGCGGAAGATCTCACCTGCGTTCAATCCCGGCAGACCGCTTTCGACGATCAGTCGGATCGAACCGAGCGAATCGCCGCCCAGCTCATAGAAGTCATCATGGATACCCACCTGCTCCAGCTTGAGAACGGTTTCCATACCGCGGCAGAGCTTTTCCTCGGTTTCGTTGGTCGGAGCGACATACTCTGTGCGGAAGTCCTTGGTATCAGGCTTCGGCAGTGCTCTGCGGTCCATTTTGCCGTTCGCCTTCAGCGGAACGCTGTCGATCTTGATGTAGTAGGCGGGGATCATATAGTACGGAAGACGTTTGGAAAGCTCTTCGCGCATCTTGTCGCTGTCAACGGCGACGTCGGCTGTATAATACGCGCACAGATAGCTCTTGCCGTTTTCCTCAAAGCCGCGGGCGGCGGCCCAATCGATGCCGAGGACCTGCTTGACCGCTGCTTCGATCTCAGCCGGCTCGATGCGGTTTCCGTTGATTTTGATCATGTCGCCGGAGCGCCCGAGCAGGACATAATTGCCGTCAGGGTCACGTCTGGCAAGATCTCCGGTGTGATATAAGCCGTTGCGGAATGCTTTTTCGGTTTCCTCGGGAAGATTGATATAGCCGCGGACAAAGGAGTTTTCAAAGCACAGCTCCCCCATCTCGCCGTCTGCGACAGCCTCGTCGCTGTCCTCACCGATCAGCGTGATATTGATATCCAGCTCGGGCTGACCGATAGGACATACTTCGTATGATTTGTCGATCTTGAACACGCCGACCGCAAAACCGCTTTCGGACGCCGCGTAGATATTGATCAGATCAAGATTCTTATTGTAGAGGTTATTAGCCGGTTCGCTGCCGACAAACAGCATCCTGAGGAACGGTCCCGTCGTATTGCCGAGCATACGAACATAAGACGGCGTCAGGAAGGTGATGGTAATGCGCTTTTCGAGGAAGAACTTTTTGAGCGCCATCGGGTTTTTGATGGTCGCGTAGCTGACGACGAACATTTTTCCGCAAAAGATGCTCAGCACTTCCAGCACAACAATAACGGACGCGACAAAATTCATCGGAGCAAGGAGTGCCAGCCGGTCCTTTCCGTTGAAAGGGTTTTCCCCATTCAGTCTGACGGATTCGATCGCACGGCTGAGATTGCCGTACTCATGCAGTACGCCCTTGGGGTTTCCTGTCGTACCGGAGGTGTAGATGGCATACGCGGCGTCGTGCGGATCGGATGCTTCATATCCCGTCAGGGCGTCAACGTGCATCACTTCATCCCAGTTGTCGGCGTTGAGTTCGAGCTTACAGCCGCAGTCCTCGCGAATATAGGCGATACGATCGGGTGCATAGGTGTCCTCAACCAGCGCCCATGCCGCGCCTGCCTTCCAGACGCCGATCATTGCGATGATCGGAAGGATACCGCGCGGAAGATCGATCAGAACAAAGTCCTCTTTGCCGATCCCCTTTGATTTGAGATACGCATATACGCGTCCGCTCATATCGTCAAGCTGTGCGTAGGTGATGCCTTTGGAATGCGCCTCGTCATACAGGATCGAAGCGCCCGGCTTTTCTTTGGAATATTTGTCCAGTAATTCCAGAATATTAATCATGTTACGCCTCATTCAATGGTCAGCATCTCAGAAAAACCGGTTACCTCAAAGATTTCCATAACGGTAGGATTGACATTGATAACCTTCATGGAGCCTTGTGTGTTCATGAGCTTCTGCAGAGAAAGCAGTAATCTCAGACCGGCAGAAGAAATATAATTGAGTTCTTTGAAATCCAGTGTCAATTCCGTTACGGATCCGATGTCGGACTTCAGGATGTTTTCCGCTTCTGTCACGGTCACTGTGTCGATCCTTCCTATTACGGCTGCATAGAGCTTGCTGCCGTCACGTTTTGTTTCAATTGTCATATCGATTCTCCTTTGTGATAATAATGCAAGTAAACAGAATATTTGGAGCTTTGATTCCATCAGTCCAATAGTAACATAAAACAGCACTCATTTCAACTTTTTTCTATCATCGATCTGCGAAAAATCCGTCAGAGAGGATCCGAATGTCAGCGACATATGCTGTTCTGACCGACGCATTCTTTTTTTGTTGCATTCCCCTGTTATTTGTTGTAAAATTATGATATACAACAACAGAAAACCAAAGCAAAAGGAGAATGGCTATGAGAAGATGGATCAGCATCGTACTGACAATCATGATGATCGGCGGGATGATCACCGCCGTACCGTCTGTCGCTTCGGCGGCAGAGATCGATATGATCCCGACGGGCTTATGTCTGGATCAGGCGCGGGATGACGTCGCTGCCGTTATCACTTATGACAACAGCAGTACATCGGAATACAGCGGCACCGTTGAACTGGCGCGCACGGAAGAGAACGCGATCATCGAGCATATCCGGAAGATCGATGTGCTGTATGATAACAAAAACGTCATCACGATCGAGCCTCACGATATCACCGCCACAGGTGACGCTGACAACAAGACTGCGATCAACGGCTATTATGCTGTCACCTTCATGACAGAGGATAACCGCGAGGTCTATCTGACCGGACTGACTCCGGATAACGCGGATACCCTGCAGGCACAGATCATTGAAGGGTATCGAGGAAGCCATAATTTCACACTGGAATCCGTCGATCTGATCGACGCCGAAAAGACCTTTTATGAAGGCTCTGACGACAATATGTGCTGGGCGGCCGCAGTATCCAATACACTGCATTATACCGGCTGGGGCAAAAAGGCGGGCTTTCAGACCAATGACGATCTGTTCGATCTGTTTGCCGAGAGCTTTATCGACAGCGAAAACGGCAATTTCCCGGTAACCGGCTACTCGTGGTTCTTCAACGGCGTTCTCGGCGTCAACTTTATGGACTATAAAGGCTCTGCGGCCCCAAAGGATAATAACTCCGGCGCGTATCTGACCGATTATGATTACGGCGAATTGGTCGAAGAATATACAGTCAGTGACGGCTGCATGAACAGCTTTCAGGCTTTGAAGGACCGCCTGCATGAAGGCTGCGGCATCTTTCTGTCGGTCGGTTATACCGATGTAGAGGGCAACTCCTACGGAGGACACGCGCTCTCCTGCTGGGGTTATGCCGTGAATAAAAATCACACCCCAGATGAAAAAGAATATCTTGACGCGCTCATCGTGACAGATTCGGACTCTGATCCGACGCACACTCCGGACAGAAGGACCGCGCCCAACAAAATAGAGATCCTGCGCCTTGAGCCGCTGCTGATCACAAAGGACGGTCAAACCGTTTATGATACATGGTGGTCTAAGGATTACGGCAACGAGACAGTATTTGCCGCGTGGAATTTCATGACGACCATCAAGCCGTACTCGGAGGATCTTATCCGCGAGACTGATGAAAAAGCGACTAAATCACTGCAAAATGATACGGATTTCTCGATCACCGATATCAGGATCGCCAACGCGTGCGGTGTAAACGACGGATCTGTCGTATCTTCCTATACGGATGTTTTCCTCTCTCCGGAGATATTCAACAAAAGTAATCCGCCGTTCAGCGGCACGTTATCCTATCATACCGTGATCCGAAATTCGCAGGGCGAAACAGTGATCGACCGGAATGATTCCCTGACATCGGACATCAGCGGTTTCTTGAAGCGCACATCCGCTGATTACAATAATATCGGCCGTCTCAGTCCCGGAGTATACACCGCGACAGTCACGGTCAATCCCGATAAGGCGCTTTTGGAAGCGTATTATTACAACAACAGCTTTCAAAAGACGTTTACGGTAACGGACGACGCGCCTGATCTCGGTAACGTCGCGCTGAAGCTGAATTACGCCTATTGCGACAACACAAAGATTATATTCAATCCGGTATTTGAGAATACGGAAGAGCTTCTGGATGATGGTACAACGATGACCGTGTATTCGCTCACCGAGGACAGCGACTTCGGCTGGGTAGTATCATATCTGGAAGAATGCAATGTTACCTACGGCACGGACGATCCGAAACTCCCGGTAAGCATCGCGATCCCGAATGGCAACCGCATTCGGATCTCTCTGAAATTCGAGACAGAAAAAGGCGTGTTCTGGTGTGACGGAGGTCTATTTGACGTCAATTATCCCGCCGTTGAAATTGAAACAGAGCTGCAATGCGGCGAAGAAGGCAACTTGTCCGCTATTCCCTACGGAGCAAAAGGCTTTATCAACAATGAGTCGATCGCCATAACGGTAAAAGACGTCACAAAGGGCGATCACGACCCCATCAAGGGCAGCTTCACCGTGATTGCAGAGGATGACGACGAAAATCGTTATATCCTCGCGTCAAACATTCAATTCAGCTTTGAGAATGACTCTGCCCATGAGCCGTATGTCCTCAAAGATTTCGGGTGCGATCCGCTGAAGCCCGGCACCTATCAATTATCTCTTGCAGCCTATGGCGATTTCACCTGCGAGAACCCGATGTATCTGACAGAGATAACCGTGACAAACAGCCTTCTCGGCGACGCTGACGGCGATAAAAATATCGCCATCCTTGATGCGACAGCGATCCAGCGGACGCTCGTGTCACTGCCTGTATCCTTCTTTAACGAAGTTGCTGCTGACGTTGACGGCGACGGCGAGATCACGATCGTCGATGCAGCCTATATCCAGAGGTGGCTGGCAAGCCTGACATCACCGCAAGGGATCGGAAAAGAAATAGGATAAGGACGTATCATTACCGTCCGATTACGGGCATTTGCCGGTTCTGTTCCGGAGAACAGCTCTACCAAAAGATAACAATAAACGAACCGATAGCTGATACGATGTATCAATTATCGGTTCGTTTTTTATGATGAGCGGAATTTCGCTAATGATGCTTAACTCATTACAGGAATCCGGCAGAATGAGTCCGTCATTCTATCGGCTTCCCGATATTTTCAGGCGCCGAAAGGTCCACAAGATATCGCTGGATACAGGTTGCGTCAATAACGGTCACAATCCCGTCGCCGTCCGCATCAGAGGCGGCAGCAAGATAGGATGCGGTCGTCAGCTCTGCAAGGTGACGCTGGATACAGGTCGCGTCGACGATCGTGACCTCGCCGTCGCCGTCCGCATCGCCGAGCAATACGGAAAGAACCGGCTCGTCAGGTACACGGAAGTACTCATTCAGCCAGCTGACACGGGCGCTGAGCCAATCGCGCAGATATGCGACGTTCTCGTCGTAGGTAGAGAGAGGCTTTTTCTGAACATTGACCCACCACTTTCCGACGTTCCAGCCGGCACTTGTGTAGTTGCGGTCAAAAAGAGGACGGTATTCTTCCAGCAGATGATCGATCATACCGCCTTCTGCGGCAATATTTGCGAAATCATCATGATACAGACGAAAGGCATCCCGGACTTCGTCGTTGAACCAATCATAGGAGCACAGATAACGATATAGATGGCTGTTTGCCGCAAACAGTCCTTCCGAATCAGCGCTTGCCGCCGCGTTTGCGGAATAGGCAGAGTTGCTGTTGCCGGCAGCAAGGTCATAGTCCCACGCGGGACCGGCATAGAGGACGCCTTCCTTATAGTAGAAGAAAACAGAACTGAAATTAAAGTCTGCGGTTTTATACAGCTCGTTGAGAAGATAATAAGAAACAAAGGACGGAATGTCGATTTTTGCAGAGATCGCGTCACGATCCCCGGATTTGACAGTTGCCATGATATCGTCCATCGTTGACCGGATATAGTTGAGCTGCTCGCCAGTCGGCTCCTTGGGCTCGCTGACAGCAAAGCGGATGCCTTCGGTTTTGAAATAGGTAACGTCGTCCTCGGATCTGGTAGCCTCGCGCTCGATCAGAAAGTCGTTCATGCCGCCGTTGGATTCGATATCTATGTCAACGCGGTCCTTCCCGTCCTGCACCGGTTCCATGAGTGTATAACAGCCGCGATAACTTCCGTCGACCCAAAGCTCAACAAAGCGCTGTTCGCTGGTATAATCCAATTTCAATGTATGAGCAAGGTCAAAGGCGATGTAATTGCGCAGTAAGGTAGGATCGAAGGCGTTCGCAAGCAGCGCCCACTTTTTGCCCTTCCCCATCCCGAGGACTTCCCTTTTCTTGTTGAATTTGAAAGTAAACGCTTTTTTTGTTACAAAGGGAAGGGCTGTGCTGTTTCCCCGAACCTTGAGCTGGACACTGTCGGACAGCGTTTCACCGTTGACGTCGGTTATGCTGATCGCGGCATTGACATATCCGTCGGCTTTTTCGAGAGTCGTACCGTTTCCGTTGTCGGTAATGATCGTAACGCGCGGGACAGGATACAGTGTTTCGGCTGAGGCAGATGCCGGAATCACAGCGAACAGACCGATTATCAGACACAGACTGAGCCATAGAGAGCAGAGTTTTCTCATAACGGTTTTATTTCCTTTCTTTGTATGCACGTTAACACTTGCGCTGAGCTATAACCTGTTGAATATCATAAATGTGCATTGATTCCTGCAAGCGTTTTGTGATTGATTTTATTCTACCACAAAGGGTCAAAAAAGTCATCAAAGAATTACTTGGAAATACATATTATTGCGGAAGTCGTATCCTCGCCTGCGATTTGATTGCAAAAAAATAAAAGGCGGTAAAAACCGCCTTTCTGGTCGAGGTGACAGGATTTGAACCTGCGACCTCTTCGTCCCGAACGAAGCGCGCTACCAAACTGCGCCACACCTCGAAAAAACAGCCCCGATGTTTGTCGGGGCCAATGGCTGCGGAACTAGGATTCGAACCCAGACATACAGAGTCAGAGTCTGCTGTGCTACCCTTACACAATTCCGCATTGCACTTTTA
>ONAS01000044.1 GCA_900315815.1 uncultured Eubacteriales bacterium | reverse complement strand
GCTCCGCGATGCCCTGCTCAGCCTGAGCCATACGCTTCTTGCCCTCAAAGGCAAACGGCTTTGTTACGACCGCAACGGTCAGAATGCCCATATCCTTGGCGATCTTAGCTACGATGGGAGCCGCGCCGGTGCCGGTGCCGCCGCCCATACCTGCGGTGATGAATACCATGTCGGTGTCCTTCAGCAGCGCGGAGATCTCCTCACGGTTTTCCTCTGCGGCAGCCTGTCCTACGGTAGGCAGAGAGCCTGCGCCCTTGCCGCGGGTAGCCTTTTCACCGATCTGTATCTTCTGCTGAGCCTGAGAAAAACGCAGGACGTGCTCGTCCGTGTTGATCGCGATGAACTCAACGTTCTTGACATCCATTTTAATCATGCGGTTGACCGCGTTTCCGCCGCCGCCGCCTACGCCGATTACTTTGATTACGGGCAACCCGCTCGCCGGATTCTTTTCTACTTCAAAAGCCATTTAATTATCCTCCTTATAGAACTATGCAGGTTTGATTGACGATAAAGCCATGCAACCATGCATAACGCATAATATTACACTCTATCATATTATAAGGTAACACATATCGGCGATAAATTCAATCTTTTTTTCAAAGATTTGCAAAATTTTCATGATTTTTTATCGCGCCGCCGCACATTTCTTTGGTGATCATTCATCTATGCGCCGTACTACCACGCTTGCTCGCCGCCGTCTGCCGCAGAATCACCGCCGTCATCCGTCCAGCCGCCGTCATCCTGTGTCCACTCATAGTTATCGTCGGTCCACTCTCCGCCGCCGTCGTCGGTCTGTTCACCGCTGTCATCGGTCCATTCGCCGCTTCCGTCATCCGTCCATTCGCCGCCTTCTTCCCAGCCGGTGTCGACGGTGACCTGCGTCGGCGCAGAGGGATCCTCGGTCGCGTTGACGTCGATGCTCTTGTCCTCGTCAAAATACGAGCGCTTGGTATCGTTGCAGCGGGATACATCCAGCTTGCCGCGGATCCGGCTGCCGGGATTGACGTCGATCTTGGTGGTGATGATGGTCATCGCGGTGCGGATCTTATAGCTGATATCCTCGGGGATGCCGATATTGACCTTGATCCTGCCGTCGTAGGTGAAGGTGATGTTCGCGGGATTGGTCGCGTCGACCTCGGTGATGCCCTGATATCCGTTATCGGCGAACACCTGCGTGATGTTTTCGATCATATCGACGATGGTTTCGTCCTCATATTCCACATAGTCGCCGATATCGCCGGAAACCAGCTTGGGACCGATGAAGATCGGCAGATCATACGCGCTTTTATCGGAAACACGGTTGAGGATGCGGCCCTTGGTGCTGATCACCAGGTAATCCTTGTCGGAGATCTTCACCAGATAGCCCTCGACCGCCTCGACGATCTCGATCTTGATGGTATCGGGGATCTTGAAGCCGACCTTGACGTCCTCAAAGTACGGGAAGCTCGACTTGATGCGCTCGGCGGCGGGCTTTTTGGGCGCCAAAAAGATATTGGTGCCCTCCGGGATATTGCATACGTCAACGATATCGCTCTCATTGTACAGCGAGTTGCCGATGACCTCATAGCTCTGGGTCTTGAAAAGCACCGTCAGGGACAGCACCACGCCGACGACGATCACCACGGTGATGATCGCGATAAAGCTGAGGATCCGTCTGACCTTGCGGCGAAGCGGAGAAACCGGCTTTTTCCGGGCGATGACGCCGGGGACCTTTTCGACGGCCTCCTCCAACTTTTCCTGACTTTCGATCGTCGCTCCGACCTCGTCGATATAGAAGTCGTGATACTCGTCGGAGAACTCCGAGAGCATCCCGAATTCGTTTTCCCTCTCGCGTTTTTCCTCGCGGACGGGCGTCGGATGATTATTCGGTTTTCTGGACTTCTTTCTTTTCTTTCTCACAATGAACTCCTATGCTCTGCACAGGCAGGTCCTGACCTTCCGACTTGCGGACCGATGCCGCTTTTGCCGGGGATACGCGCCCATACATGCAGATTTTTCATTCGATTCAGGATTCCTTCTTCGCGCGGCGTCCGCGCATAGCGGGGCGTATCAGAACGCCCTATACCTTCCTGATGTCAGCGCCGAGAGAGGACAGCACCTGCTCAAAATCCTCATACCCGCGCTCCAGGTATTCGATACCGTCGATGCGGCTTTTGCCGCGTGCGCAGAGCGCCGCTACCACCAGCGCAGCCGCGCCGCGCAGATCGCGTGCTCTGACATGTGCCGACAACAGCCGGCGGACGCCGTCCACCACCGCGACCCTGCCCTCCACACGGATATCCGCACCGAGGCGGCAAAGCTCGCTGACATGGCTGTAACGGCTCTCAAACATATTCTCAACAAACACGGTCAGTCCGTCTGCGACAGACGCAACGCTCATCAGCGGCGCCTGTGCGTCGGTCGGAAAGCCGGGATACGGCATCGTCCGTATCAGCCGGGGACTGCGCAGCCGGTCCGGAGAGCGAAAGCTCAGTCCTTCGGGGGTGCGCTGTATGTCACATCCGCACTCTCTGAATACCGGTATCACCGAATCGAGGTGGGACGGGATAATGCCTGTAAATCGGATCGCCGAGCCCGTCACGGCAGAAGCCGCCATCAGGGTCGCAGCGACGATGCGGTCGGGAATGATCGCGTGGACAGCGGGACGGAGCCGTCTGACGCCGTCGATGATGACGGTGCTCTCCCCCGCGCCGGATATTTTTGCGCCGCAGGCGATCAGATAATCCGCAAGATCGGTGATCTCCGGCTCTCGCGCGGCGTTGGAAATAATGGTAGTTCCCTCGGCGGTGGCGGCGGCGATCATGATATTTTCCGTCGCGCCGACAGAGGGGATGGTCAGGGCGATGTTCGCCCCGTGCAGGCGATCGCTGATACTGCAGTCCAGCTCGCCGTGCTCCTCATTGATCCTCACGCCCATCTCACGCAGGGCGTTGAGGTGCAGATCGATCGGTCTCGGCCCCAGCTCACAGCCGCCGGGGAAGGACATCCTCACCCTGTCACAGCGGGCGATCATCGCGCCGAGAAAGATGATCGACGAGCGCATTTTGTGCATCAGCGCCGACGGGATGTCGCTGCGCGTCACGCCGGTGGTATCGACGATCACAGTGTCGCCCTCACGGCGGGCGGTACAGCCTATGTAACGCAGGATCGTCAGCGACGCCTCTACATCCGACAGCCGCGGACAGTTGAGCAGCACGCTTTCTCCTCTGCACAGCAGGCTTGCCGCCAGAATCGGCAGGGTACTGTTCTTTGAGCCCTGCACCCTGACCTCACCGTTGAGCGTCCTGCCGCCCTCCACCACATACATCGACACAACCAAACACCCTTTCATACAGAACTCTGAGCCTTCTATACTATGAAAGAGCGATTCAAAACGTGCATGCCGATGGTACCGGTCGGGATCGGTCATCAGCCGCTCAAAACTTCCTTGATGGTTTTGTAGATGCGCTCGTTGGCGTCGGTGATCGCCATTTTCTGCGCGTTTCTTCGGTATTTTTCCAGTACCTTGGGATCGGCGACGATACTGTCGACGGTTTGGATCAGCTTATCGCCGGTCAGGTCCTTCTGTTCGATCACCAGCGCCGCCTTCTTGTTCGCCATGGACATGGCGTTGTGGAACTGGTGATTCTCCGCGACGAACGGCGAGGGGATCAGCACAGCGGGTCTTCCCTTTGCCTGGATCTCGGAGAGGGTGATCGCGCCCGCGCGGGATACGACGAGGTCGCACGCCGCAAGGCACTCGTTCATATTATCGATATACGGACGGACGTCAAGGTTGTCGCACTCTTCGGGATCGACGCCCTTCGCCCTGAGCAGATCCAGCGTGTAGGCGCCCTGCTGTCCGTATGCGTGGATGTGATAGTATTTCTTGTCCTTGGCGGAGCGAGCCATCAGCTCGACCATGGACTCATTGATGCATTTTGCGCCCAGAGATCCGCCGAACGAGAGGATGATCGGACGCTCCAGCTGTTCAAGACCCAAACGCTTTTTCGCGTCGTCATGCTTGGTGGCGAGGATCTCGGGCCGGATCGGATTGCCGGTGACCACAAAGGACGCGCGGCTGTCAAAATGCTTTTTGGCGTCCTCGTTCGCCAGCATCACACGCTTCACATTCTTCGCGAGCATTTTATTGGTCACGCCCGGATAGGCGTTCTGCTCGTGGATCACCGCGGGATAGCCGAGATTGCACGCGGCAAGGATCACCGGTCCGCTGACATAGCCGCCGGTCCCGATGCAGATATCGGGGTCGAAATCCTTGATGATCTTCTTCGCGAGCGCACGGGAGGTGAAGGAACGCGACACGGTCTTGATATTATGGATGGTGTTTTTCGGAGAAAGGCTGCGCCTGAAGCCGCTGATGACAACGGATTCGATCGGGAAGCCCGCCGCCTTTACCAGCCGCTGCTCCATGCCGTCGCGGTTGCCGATGAACAGGAATTCCGTATCGGGCTCCTGCTCCTTGATATAGCCGGCGATCGCCAGCGCGGGATTGATGTGTCCGGCGGTGCCGCCGCCTGCGAGTAATACTTTCATGATACGCTCCGAACGGATTAAGATTTTTCCACGTTGGATGTTCGCGATACAGACAGGATAACGCCCATCTCAAACATCAGGGTCAGCAGCGACGAGCCGCCGTAGCTGAAGAACGGCAGAGAAATACCGGTATTCGGCAGCCAGTCCGTGATGACCAGAATATTCAGGATGACCTGCAGACCGATATGAGAGATCAGACCGATACCGAGCAGCTTGCCGAAGCGGTCACGGGCGCGCAGCGAGATAACGACGCCGCGCCATACCAGAAGCGCGAACAGCAGCAGGATCAGCACGGCACCGATCAGACCGAGCTCTTCGCAGACGATCGCGAAAACGAAGTCGTTCTGCGGCTCGGGCAGGTAGAGGTACTTCTGGCGGGACTGACCCAGTCCCAGACCGAACAGTCCGCCTGAGCCGATGGCGTACAGGCTGTTTCTGGTCTGCCATGTTTGCTGCCACTGGTCGTTGTCCTTGTATACCAGCGCCTGGCCCCAGCCGTCCATACGCTCCATCGCGTAGGTCAGCATGCCGGTCATCCACAAAAGCAGGATGATGCCGACAAGCGCGATGCCGCCGATGGCCATCCATTTCATTTTGATGCCCGATACGAACAGCATGATGATCGTCAGTACCGAGATGATTACGATACAGGAATAGTGCGGCTCCAGCAGAAGCAGGAACGCCGTGGAGGCAAGCACGCCCGCCGCGGGAAGGATACCGAATTTGAAGGTGTCCATGCGGTCATAATAGCGGCTGCCCCAGTGCGCGAGGAACAGGATGATCGCGAATTTACTGATCTCCGACGCCTGGACGCCGAAGATATCGCCGATACCGATCCATCGGTGGACGCCGCCCTCCTGCGCGGGCAGGATCAGCACCAGCAGCAGCGCAAAATAGCTGACGCCCAGTATCAGCGCGGAAAAGCGGTGGTAGTAGTGGTAGTCGACATAGGATATCATCAGCATGACCGCCAGTCCGATGAGGGCAAATATCATCTGACGCTTGAGATAGTAGTAGCTGTCGCCCATCTCATAATAGGCGACCGGATAGCTCGCGGAGAACATCATCGTCAGGCCGACGACGAGCAGCGCGAGGATGATCAGCACGAAGGGAACGTCCAGTCCCTTGCCGATCGAAAGCAGCGAAAAGCGGATCTTTGTACGCTCGGGAGCAGCTGAGACTTTTTCCTGACCGCGCGCAGGCTTGGAAGAACGGCGATCCGGCGTACGTGATGTATCGGGACGCCGCGCGCTGCGTCTGCGCTCATAGTCGCGTCTGCGCTCGGCAGAGGTATGTTCGATTGTACTCATATCGCCTCAGTCCTTTCTCTTTGGTCTGTGATGCCGCTTCGGGCAGACAGGCGTCGCTCCCTGAGCGGGAGCCGCCCGGTATCGGTCGGGATCATACTCCCCTGACGCCGAAAATGACCAGCAGCAGAGAGATCAGTCCGCAAACCGCGGTAAAGCCGGAGAATACGCACACGATCTTCATCTCCGACCAGCCGCACATCTCAAAGTGGTGGTGGATCGGGCTCATCTTGAAGATACGTTTGCCGTGAGTCAGCTTGAAATAGGATACCTGCAGTACAACGGAGAACATCTCCAGCAGGTAGGTCAGCGCGATCAGGATCAGCAGCAGGTGCATATCCATCGCCAGCGCGATCGCGCAGACGGCGCCGCCGAGGAACAGCGAGCCGGTGTCGCCCATAAAGCACTTGGCGGGGTGGAAGTTCCAGACAAGGAAGCCCAGACAGCCGCCCGCGACTGCCGCCGAGAAGATCGTGTTGTCGTTCTGACCGATGACGGTCGCCATCAGCATCATGAACAGCGACGCAAAGAAGGTGATCGAGCCGTCAAGACCGTCGATGCCGTCGGTGAGGTTCGTCGCGTTGACGATACCGACCAGCACGATCGCCATGATGATATAGTAGAAGAAGCCGAGATCGATATAGCCCGCAAAGGGAATGAGGATGCGGGTATCGTCCTTGACCAGATACATCAGTAGGAGGTAGACCGCCGCGGCGAGGAACTGGAGCACCAGCTTCTGCTTTGCCGTCAGACCGAGGTTGCGCTTTTTGACGACCTTGACAAAGTCGTCGAAAAAGCCGATGGCGCCGTTGAGCAGGGCAAACAGCAGACCGACAAAGACCTGATAGCCTGCCGGATCCATCCCGCCGTGGCCGATCGCGTACAGCAGCACGCCCGCGGTCGTCGCGACGACGATGCCGATGATGAACATGATGCCGCCCATGGTGGGGGTACCCTGTTTGCTTTTATGCCACTTGGGGCCGATCTCCAGGATCGTCTGACCGAAGTTCAGCTTATGCAGAAACGGTACCAGAAATTTTCCGATAACGGCGGTGATGCCGAATGCGGCGACTGCCGTTCCGAAAGCCCAAAGTCCTAATTCCATAATGTCACCTCATTGTATTCCTGTTTTTATCGTGCAGAGGCGGGATCGGCGATGATCCGTCCGTGATCCCGCTTTTGAATGTTCCGTTAATCGTGCGTCCCTTCGGTGGAGAAGGTGACGGTGATGACCGTGCCGGGGGCGACCTCCGTGCCCTCCGGGATGCTCTGGGAGATCGCCTTGCTGTCCGACGCGGACAGCTGTCCCGCAAGGCTGACGTTGACGCCGTACTGCGCCGCGATATAGTTCGCATCGTTGACGCCGTAGCCCTCAAACGACGGTACGGTGACCTTTTCCGTCGTGCTCGCCTGATCCGTGTACAGCACGACCGTGCCGCCCATCGGGATCGAAGCGCCCGTCGGCGGGTTCTGCGCCAGAACCGTATTGCCCTCGCCCTTGACGGTCACGTTGAAGCCGTCGTTGTTGGCGGAGGTGGTAGCGTCGCTGACCGACATGCCGGTATACGCACCGGTGGTGGTGTCGATCTTGGACATTTCATCGTCGTTGTACTGTGCGACAACGTCGAGATACGGCAGGACCTCGCTCATGATCGAAGCGAAGACAGGAGCCGAGACCGCGGAGCCGTAGTAGTTGCCCGCAAGCGGCGCGTCAAAGAATACCAGACACGCGTACTGCGGATTGTTCATCGGCGCGATTCCGCAGAAGGACGCGATGTAGTCGTCCACGCCGTCGCCGTTGACGTCGATCAGCTTTTCGGAGGTACCGGTCTTGCCGCCGACGCGATAGCCCGCGACATAGCCGTTCTTACCGCCGTAGCTGATAACATTTTCCTCCAGGATCTCGCGCATTTCCTTGGAGACGGATTCGGAGATGACCTGGCGCTTGGGCTTTGTGGAAATGTTCTGCACCACGTTGCCGTCCTTGTCGAGGATCTGCTTGACGACGTGGGGCTGGACAAGATAGCCGCCGTTGGTGACCGCGCACGCGGCGGTGATCATCTGGATCGGGGTGATCGCGAAGTTCTGACCGAAGGACGCGACCGCGAGGTCGACAAGGCTCATGTTGTCCTCGACGCCCTCGTATTTGAAGAACTGGTCGGAGCTTTCACCCGGCAGATCGATGCCGGTTTTTTCGGAGAAGCCGAACGCCTGATAGTAATTCCAGAAGTTTTCTGTCCCGATCAGCTGTCCGATCTGGATCAGCGCGGGGTTGCAGGAATTCCACAGCGCCTGCTGGTATGTCTGGGAGCCGTGAACGCCGGTGCAGTGGATCTCGTCGTTGTAAACGGTATAGGAGCCGCCGCAGAAAAAGCGCGAATCCTCATTGACGACGCCCTCCTGCAGCGCCATCGACAGCGTGACCATCTTGAAAACGGAACCGGGATAGTAGGTATCGGAGATCGCCTTGTTTCTCCAGTTTTTGGAGAGGTCGGCGCTTTCCGCCTCCGCCTTCGCCTGATCGATCAGCTTGTTGCGTTCTGTCTTGGAGAGCTTCGACGGATCCTCGGTAAACCCATGCTCGATGAGGTATTCGTTGTCGATCGCGTCGATCTCCTCCTGCTGTTCCTTGGTGATGGTATAGGGATCGTTCAGATCAAAGCCGTTGACCGTCGCCATCGCCTTGATCTCGCCGTTGTTGACGTTCATGATGATACAAACGCCGCGCTCGTGTACATCGTTGTCGATGATGCCCTGCTTCATGTGCTTTTCGACGATGCTCTGGACGGTCTCGTCGATGGTCAGCACCAGCGAGTTGCCGTCGATCGCGTCGATGTTCTGATTATAGTCAAAGGGCATTTCGGTCTGGATGCCGTTCTGCGCCGTGACGATACGTCCGGGCGTTCCGGTCAGCTCGTCGTTGTACTGATAGTCCAGCAAAGAAATGATCGCGGATTTGCCGTATTTATCGCGCAGCTCCTGCTGCAGCTTGATGATCTCTTCCTTCTGCTCGCTTTCGATCTTGCGCTTGACGGAAACATAGTAGGTGTTCTGCTTGGTGTCCTCCAGCAGCTCCGCTTCATTCAGATCAAGGATAGAGGCAAGGCGGCTCGCGACGAACTGGCGCTGTTCATCGTTATCGAAGTAGGCGGGCGCCATGACGACGCGCCATACCGATGCGGACTGTGCCAGCACCTTGCCGTTGGTATCATAGATGGTACCGCGCTTGGCGGAGATCGGCGTATCGGAGAGCTGCTGCTCCACCGCGCGCCGCTGGAGTTCTTCGCCCTGAACAAGCTGCAGATATCCCAGCCGCGCGATGACCGCGCCGAAGCCCAGCGCCAGAATGATGACAAGCAGCCATACGGTTCTTCTTCTCAGCCTTTGGTTAGCTCCCACAGCGAAAACTCCTTTCAGAAAACTCGACAGATCCGGCAGCGCGGGCGCGCTGATCTCCGGAGAAGTCGGTGAATAATTTATTATAACATATATATATGAATTTTTCCATACCTTTTACAGTAAAACACAGCTAATCTGCGTCCGTTGTGTTGAGAATAATCTGTTCAAAAAACACGAATAAGAGTTAAGACTAATCTCAACTCTTATTTCCTTTAGCATCCGTGCCGTCTTTTGAGATCCGGCGCACGATGCCGCTTATTTTAATATGTATTGAATCACGTTGACGGTTATGACCAAAGAGAAGCAAAAGCGTCGCCGATCCTTTCAAAGATATTCTTGTCCTCGCTCATGGTGACCTCTGCTTTATCGCCGTCGGACAGGCTGACGAACTCCTTCTGGCTGTTGTTCGCCTTGTTCATCGAAAGATGCTCCTTGGCGTACTGCTCTACCACGGTGGTGGACACGGAGGAATCGACCTTCATCTCCAGCTGGGTATAGACGCTCTGCTTTTCCGCAAGATCCGCGCGGGCGTCAATGATCTCCTGGTTCAGCTCGGTCAGCTGGACCTGTCCGTGGATGATCGACGCGATCATCGCCATCACTGCGATGCCCAGGATCACGCCGAAGGCGATCCTGCCGATATTTCTCTTGCGGGGGGACGTTTTATTGCGCTTTTTGATCGTTGTACGTGTGATACTCTGATTGGATCCGGCGCCGCCTTCCGATACTGCGGCATCCTCGCTTTTGTTCTTTCTGAGCCGAGCGGTGTTTCTGTTGTCGTACGGTTCCTCAAACAAGGTGAAATCATAAGCGAGGTTGTGGTTGTGACTGTAATAAGCCATACTGCACCTCTTGTTTCCTGACTGAACGAAGCGTGCCGGCTCTCCCGGTATCTGTCAGCGATCCGGGTGTTCCAAGCACTTTGGTTTCTGTTTCTGTTTTTGTATATGACGATCGATACGATAATAGCGAAGTGACTGTAACCTTTTGTTACTTTTGCCTTTTTTCAAGGCTTTCCCGATAATAATTCTTTTGCGGAACAACCGCTTATTATGTGGTATTTCAATGACATCGGCACAAGTTCTTGTGCTTTTCAAAAATGTCACAACAATTACATTCTTGTTATTATTCTACTATATCGGCCAAAGCCTGTCCATAGTAAAACTGTACAAATATCCCGCGAGATATGTTGCTATTTGCACTATCTGCCGAAGATTTGGCGCTTTTCTTCCCTTTTGGAAAAATACTGTCGGATCACAGCTTTTCCAGTATCCTCAGCTTAGCGGAGCGGGCGCGCGGATTGCGCACGAGCTCCTCGCCGGAGGGAAAGATCGGCTTGCGGGTGATGATCTTAGCCTTCGGCACATTGCCGCAGACGCAGACAGGAAAGTCCTTGGGGCAGGTACAGCCCTGCGCCTTGTCCTTCATGAACTGCTTTGTGACCCTGTCCTCCAGTGAATGGAAGGTGATCACACACAGTCTGCCGCCGGGTGAGAGCAATTCAAAGGCGGCTTCCAGCCCCTTTTCCAGTACCTCCAGCTCACGGTTGACCGCGATGCGGATCGCCTGGAAGGTCTTGCGGGCGGGATGTCCGTCGCGGCGCACCTTCTGGGGAACGCTCTCTTTGATGATCTCTGCAAGCTCCAGCGTGGTTTCGATCGGCTTCTGTTCACGTGCGCGGACGATGTTTTTCGCGATCGCATAGGCGAACTTTTCCTCGCCGTAAAGAGAGATCACGCGGGCAAGCTCGGAGAGCTCCATCGTGTTGACCAGATCGGCCGCAGTCGGACCGCTCTGACTCATGCGCATGTCCAGCGGCGCGTCCTCGTGATAGGAAAAGCCGCGGGAGCCCTCGTCCAGCTGGTGGGACGATACGCCGATATCCAGCAGGACGCCGTCGACCGCGTCAACGCCGCGGTCATTCAGCAGTGCCTTCATCCCGCTGAAATTTCCCTGTATAATGATCGAATGCTCGTTATCCTTGAATCGTTCGGTGACCTCGGCGATCGCGTCGGGATCCTGATCGATGCTGTACAGCATGCCGGTCGTCAGCCGGGACAGGATCTCTGCGGAGTGGCCCCCGCCGCCCGCTGTGCCGTCTGCATACACGCCGTCGGGCCGGATGTTCAGCCCGTCGACCGCCTCATACAGCATGACGGGGATATGGCCGAAGCTCATCACAGCCTCAGCAGTTCCAGCGCTTCCTTCATGGAAGCCTGTTTCTGCTGCTCCATAAACGAGGCAAAGGCTGCCTTGTCCCAGATCTCGATGCGCGTATCCATGCCGACAACGGTCACCTCGCCGCTGAGCCCCGCGTCCTCGCGCAGCTTCTGGCTGATGCAGACTCTGCCCTGCGAATTCGGCGATACCAGTGTCGCCGGTGAGATCAGCAGATACTGCAGGGACAGCGCTTTGTCGGCAGGCAGCGTGCGGATCTGGGCGCGCAGATGATCGAATTCGTCCGCCGACATCACCTGGACGCATTTTCTGAAGCCCATGGTGATGTAAAAGCTCTCGCCTAACTCTTCTCTGAATTTCGACGGCAGAATCACTCTGCCCTTTGCGTCCAGAGAATGGTCGCTGGTACCTAAAAACATTCTGCCGCCTCCCTTCAAAGATGAACTGAGTAAAAAATGGTCATTCGTGTCACAAAATGACACTAAACGCCACTGATGAATTGATTATATACCATTCCTCTGAGAAAATCAAGTGAATAGTTACGATTAATAACAAAAATTTTACAATCTTTTCATTATTCTTTTGGAGAACTTCTACGAAAGAAATCCCTTGATCCCCGTGCCTTCGGGATCGCCGGATGACCGCACAGAACGCAATTTATTGAAAATATACATCTATATGGGCCAAGAATCTGTTGCTTTGCGGCGTATTATATGTTATTATTAATAAAACAACGTGTCGGATGTTGACGTAGTTTCGACACTTTAACCAAACGACGCTTTAAATTGTGTAAAGGACACCTGTATGCGACAGATCATTTCTCTCAACCGCGGATGGGAATTCACCGAGCATTGGAGCGACGGCTTTTCAAGAGGCGCCGCTGTTGAAGCATCCGTTGTCGACCTCCCCCACACCGTCCGTCAGACCCCTCTCCATTATTTTGACGAGAGTGCGTACCAGATGACGGCAGGCTACCGCAGAACGCTGATCCTGCCCGAAAGCGCGTCCGGAAAGCGGATCCTTCTGTGCGCGGGCGCGGCTGGACATTACGCGGAGGTCTATGCCGACGGGCGGCTCGTCGGCTCCCACAAGGGCGGCTATACCGCGTTCAGCATCGATCTCAGCGATTTTCTGACCCCGGGTCAGCCGACTGTTCTCTCGATCATGGTCGACAGCCGCGAAAGCCTGAATATCCCGCCGTTCGGTCACGTGATCGATTACATGACCTACGGAGGGCTGTACCGCACGGTGTGGCTGGAGATCCGCGAGGAAAGTGATATCGACGATGTTTTCGCCGTACCGACCATCCCCGGCGTCATCTCCACGTCGGAGAACCCGAAGCTGATCGCCTCGCTGACCTTCAGCGGAACGATCACAAGCCATATCACGCTTCACGGCGCCGACGGCATGCAAATCCGTCAGCGCGTGACCCGCAGGGACGACGACACGATCCTCGCCGAAAAGACCTTTGCGGTCGGCGATCCGTATGAGATCACCGTACCGTCGGCAAAGCTGTGGGACATCGAAAGCCCCGCCCTCTACACCTTGCGCACGGAGCTGATCGATGGCGGAGAGGTGCTGGATCGTGTCGAGACCCGCATCGGCTTCCGACGCAGTGAATTCCGCGCCGACGGCTATTATCTCAACGGCAGACGCGTCAGACTGCGCGGACTGAACCGTCACCAGAGCTATCCCTATGTCGGCTACGCGATGCCGCGCTCCATGCAGCGGTACGACGCGGATATTCTGAAAACAGAGCTGGGACTGAACGCCGTGCGCACCTCGCACTATCCCCAGTCGCACGACTTCATCGGACGGTGCGACGAGCTGGGTCTGCTGGTGTTCACGGAGATCCCGGGATGGCAGCACATCGGCGATGACGCATGGAAGGACGTCGCGGTCCTGACCGCTGAAGAGATGGTGAGGCAATATCGCGATCACCCGAGCGTCATCCTGTGGGGCGTCCGCATCAACGAAAGTCAGGACGACGACGCGTTCTACACCCGCACCAACGAGGTCGCTCACCGACTCGATCCGACCCGTCCCACCGGCGGCGTGCGGTACCTCAAAAAGAGCAGCCTGCTCGAGGACGTTTACACCTACAACGATTTCAGTCACGACGGGACCGCGCCGGGATGTGAGCCGAAAAAGGCGGTCACCTCCGACAGAAGCAAGCCGTATCTGATCTCCGAATACTGCGGGCATATGTACCCGACCAAAAGCTATGACAACGAAGAGCTGCGGGCAGAGCATGCTTTGCGGCACGCGCGGGTCCTCAACGCGGTCGCGGGTCAGGAGGATATCGCCGGCGCGTTCGGCTGGTGCTTCTTTGATTACAACACCCACCGCGATTTCGGCTCGGGCGACCGCATCTGCTACCACGGCGTGTGCGATATGTTCCGCAATCCGAAGCTCGCCGCCGCAGTATACGCCTCTCAGCAGGAGAAGGAGCCGGTGCTGGAGATCAGCTCCGATATGAACATCGGCGAGCATCCCGCCTCGGTGCGCGGCAGGATCTACGCGTTCACCAACGCCGACAGCGTGCGCTTCTATAAAAACGGCGTCTTTATCCGCGAATTCGACTGCAGGAGCGAGGAATTTGCCGATCTGCGCCATCCGCCGGTCGAGATCGACGATTTTGTCGGCGACAGGATCGAAAAGGGCGAGGATTTCCCGCCCAAGCAGGCGCAATATGTCAAGGATATCCTGAACGACTCCGCCCGCTTCGGGATGAATCACCTTCCCCTCAGCGCAAAGCGCAAGGCGGCGTGGCTGATGACGCGCTGTCACATGAGCTTTGCGGACGCGTATCGGCTGTACGGCAAATACATCGAAAGCTGGGGCGACAGCGCGTCGGTGTACCGCTTTGAGGCGGTGAAAAACGGCAAAGTCGTCCGCACCGTCACCAAGAAGGCGTTCACACAGCGCCGTCTGGAGGTCAGGGTCAGCCATGCGGAGCTGACCGAGGGCGATACCTATGACGTCGCCGCCGTTCGTCTGAGGATGACCGACCAGAACGGCTGCGTCCTGCCGTGTCTGAACAGCTATATCAAAATCGGCGTCGAGGGACCGCTCGGCGTCATCGGGCCGGATCACGCGCCGATCATCGGCGGTATGGGCGGCTTTTACGTCAGAACCATGGGAAAAGAAGGAAACGCGGCCGTTACGCTGCAGGCGGACGGCTGTGATATGATAACACTGAACTTTGCGATCAAAACAGAAAACGCGGGGAGCGATATTTCCGTACCCGCGAAAAAGGAGGATGAACAGCCCGATGTCAGATAAATCAAAGGTGATTTTCGGCAACCAAATGAGCGACAAGGTCTATAAAAAGGCTGAACGCTCCAAGGAAAAATACGCAAAAAAATACGGCGACGATTCCGGCGCGCAGTATACCGCGAAGCTGGTCCCCAACCGTGTCCTCAACCCGCCGTTCGGCGTTGAGGATATCCGTGTCAACGAGGGCGAGGGCGATATCCCCTTTGACACCGAAAAGGGCATCATCGTCGGCAACATCCGCATGGGCTTCGGGCATTACCGCATCTCCATCGCGATGGCGTCTGCCGCGCACGCGCTGGGATTCACACCCTACTGGATGGATCTGAACTCCTACAAGGACACCACCTGCACCAAGGTCATCGGCGCGCAGAACGACCTGTATTCTCTCGGCTCGCGCCTGAGCCAGAAGAGCCGGCTGTTCAACAAGGTGGTCTGGGAGCCGACCAACTATGAGGGCTTCCGTCAGCTGAGCTATAACGCGTCCGACCAGAAGAACGCCGAGCTGATGGCGCCGGTATTCTACAGCGTCCCCAAGGAGATCCCCGTGATCGGCACCCATGTCTGGCCTGCACAGGCGGCGATCCACGCGGGCATGAAATATGTCGTCAATGCGATCCCCGACAACTGGCCGATGGCGCTCCACTTTGCGGAGGGCTCCGTCCACCTCGTCCAGACCCACCAGAGCTACATGGGCTATCGCATCCTCAACGGCATGCGCAAGAAGAAGATCAACAAGCCGATGCCCGCCGACAGTCTGAAATATGTCGGTCACTATATCGACCACGAAATGGTCGTCAACATCGAAAAGGACTGTGACGCGCGTATCGCCCGCAAGGAAAGCGGCAAGCCGATGCGCTTTCTGCTGACGATCGGCGGCGCGGGCGCACAGCGCGAGCTGTTCACGGCGGTCATCCGCCATCTTCTGCCTGCCGTCAAATGCAAAAAAGCCGCCCTTTATGTCAACGTGGGCGACTACAAGGCGGTATGGGACGAGCTGTGTCAGGATCTCCCCGAGCTCAAGGAGCTGTCCACCGAGCACATGAACGACTGGGACGACACCCTGCGCTTTGCAGAGGGCGCGATCGACGGCGACGTCGAGGGCGTTCACGCGTTCTGGCACGAGGATATTTTTGAGGCGGTCTACTGCACCAATCTGCTGATCCGCTCCTGCGACGTGCTTTGCACCAAGCCGTCTGAGCTGGCGTTCTATCCCGTTCCCAAGCTGTTCCTCAAGCGCATCGGCGGTCACGAAAAATGGGGCGCGATCCACTCGGCAGAGGTCGGCGACGGCACGCTCGAGTGCGAGGACATCCCCCACACCCTGCAGATGCTGACCCTCTTTATCAAGGAGGACAGCCTGCTTCGCGAGATGTGCGACTGTATCAAAGTCAACAGATCCATCGGTCTGTATGACGGCGCGTACAACGCCGTAAAGATCGCGATGGGACTGAAAGCGTAACACAGGCGGTCACTGTGAGCCGCCAAGCATAAATCAATACTGATCCGGAGGTCAACATGAAACGATTAAGCAAAAAACAGATGCGCATATTCGCTGTCGGTCAGCTCGGATGGTCGACCCTCAGCGGCATCATCAGCGCATGGTTCGTCACCTTTTACCTGCCCACTCAGGCGGATATCAGCGAAAACGGCGCGATCCAGTATATCACGCCCGGTCTTGTCATCGGCGGTTTTCTGACGGTCCTCGGCCTGATCACCGCTTTGTCGCGTGTCTTTGACGCGGTCACCGATCCGTGGATCGCGTCGATGTCCGACAGAAGCAGAAACAAGCGCGGCAGACGCATCCCGTTCATGCAGTACGCGGCGATCCCGCTGTCCGTAGTCACCGTTCTCCTCTTCTGCGCACCCGTCAACATGATCAGCTCCTGGAACATCGTCTGGATCTCGGTCTTCATCGTCCTGTTCTACCTGTTCATGACCATGTACTGCACCCCCTACAACGCGCTGATCTCCGAGTTCGGCAAAACGCAGGATGACCGCATGTACATCTCCACCGCCATCTCGCTGACCTTCTTCGCGGGCACTATGCTCGCTTATACCCCGTTCGTCTTTGCGGGGATGCTGCGCAGCAGCGTCGGCTTTGCGTGGAGCTATCGCCTCTGCTTCATCGCGCTGGCGGTCATCGCGTGCATCTGCATGCTGATCCCCACCTTCTTCCTCAAGGAAAAGGACTTTGTCGACACAAAGCCCTCCGACTCCAATATGCTCAAATCCCTCGGCGCGACCTTCCGCAACAGGAACTTCCGCACCTTTGTGTTCTCCGATATCATGTACTGGGTCGGTCTGACCCTGTTCCAGACAGGTCTGCCGTTCTTTGTCAAGGTTTCCATGAATATCGGCGAAGCGTACACCATGTATTTCCTCGGCGGCATGACCGTGCTGTCGGCGGCGTTCTATCCGATCGTTTCCAAGCTGGTCAGAAAATTCGGTAAGAAGAAGCTGGTCATCACGGGCTTTCTGGGACTTGCGCTCGCCTATGTCGTCGCCGGTCTGATCGGCGTTCTCGGCACCGCGGAGAATCCCGGTCTGCTGGGCATCGGCTCGATCCCCGGCATCGTATTCGGCGTGCTGATCTGCGTGATCGCGGCATTCCCGATGGCACTACTGGGCATCATCCCGCAGTCTATCGTTGCGGACGTAGCCGAGGCTGACGGCATCGAAACCGGTGAGAACCGCGAGGGCATGTTCTTTGCGGCGCGTACCTTCGCCATGAAGTTCGGTCAGTCGCTCGCGATGCTGGTATTCACGTCGCTGGCGATCATCGGCACCACACAAAACACCAACAGCAACGATATCACCGCCTCCACCCTCGGCATGACCATCGTCGGCTTCGTCGCCGTGGCGTTCTGTGCGCTGGGCGCGATCCTGCTGGGCTTCTACAACGAGAAGAAAGTCATGTCTACCATCGATAAAAAACACGACAAGAAATAACAGTCGGGTGATACTATGATCAAAAAAATCGACGGCGAGCGGGAATCGTATGTCCTGCTCACCGAACACACCGCCTATGCGTTCATGATCGCGGACAGCGGTCATCCCGTCCATCTGTATTACGGGAGCAGGATCGACATCGATTCCGAAAGCGACCTCAAGCCGCTGATCGAGCGGCGCGAGTTTGAGATCGGCAACTCGGTCGTCTACAGCGAGGAGCATCCGACGACGGTGCCGGAGGATATGTGCCTTGAGATGAGCTCGCTCGGTCACGGCGACGTGCGTGAGCCGTTCATCGAGCTGATCAAGCCGGACGGCAGCCGCAGCTGTGACTTCCGCTTTGACAGGGCGGTCATCAGCAATAACCTGCCGTCGCTGACGGATATGCCGTCCTCGTACAGCGAGAGCGGTCAGGGCGAAAGTCTGCGGCTGGTGCTGAAGGACGGCGAGCTGACGCTTGAGATCGATTATTACGTTTATCCGGAGTGCAACGTCATCACGCGCACGGCGCGGCTGACGAATCACGGCGATGACAGGATCACCCTGCTGCGGCTGATGAGCCTGCAGCTCGACATGTTCGGCGCGGGGTGGGCTGTGACGACCTTCCGCGGCGCATGGGTGCGCGAGATGAACAAGGTCACCGTTCCGCTCCCCGCGGGCAAGCTCGTCAACGAAAGCCGCACGGGCTGTTCCTCCAACCGCGCGAATCCGTTCTTTATGGTGCATGCCGCCGACGCGACCGAATGCTTCGGCGACGTCTACGGCTTCAACCTCGTCTACAGCGGAAATCACTACTCTGCGGTCGAGGTCAGCGCCTATGACAAGACGCGCATCGTCACCGGTATCCAGCCGCAGGGCTTCTGCTTTGTGCTGAACAGCGGCGACTGCTTTGAAGCGCCGGAGGCAGTCATGACCTTCTCGCCGCTCGGCTTCACCGGGCAGAGTGTGAACATGCACCGCTTCGTCAGGGAGCACATCGTGCGCGGCGAATGGAAGGACAAGGAGCGTCCCGTCCTGCTCAACAGCTGGGAAGCCAGCTACTTTGATATTTCCGAACGCAGTCTGGTATCGCTCGGCAAGGCAGCCAAGGAGCTCGGCGTCGAGCTTCTGGTCATGGATGACGGCTGGTTCGGCGAGCGCAATGACGATACAAGCTCCTTGGGCGACTGGGACGAAAACCCTAAGAAGCTGCCCGGAGGAATCAGCGGCCTGTGCAAAAAGATCAACGCTGTCGGTCTGGATTTCGGCATCTGGGTCGAGCCGGAGATGGTGAATGTGAAGAGCAAGCTCTATCAGGCGCATCCCGACTGGTCGATGGCGATCCCCGGACAGCTGCACAGCGAAGGCAGGCATCAGCGCATTCTCGACCTTTGTAACCCCGAGGTCGTCGATTTTATGACCGAAAAAATGACTCAGGTCTTTTCGTCGGCGGATATCCGCTATGTCAAATGGGATATGAACCGCATTTTTTCCGACGTATTCTCGCCGTATCTGCCCGCAGAGCGTCAGGGCGAGGTCGCCCATCGCTACATTCTCGGGCTGTACCGTATGATGAAGACCCTGTGTGCGCGGTTTCCGCACATCCTTTTTGAGGGCTGCGCCTCCGGCGGCAATCGGTTCGATCTGGGCATCCTCTGCTATTTTCCGCAGATATGGGGCTCCGACAACACCGACGCGCTCTGCCGCGCACGGATCCAGGAGAGCTACAGCTACGGCTATCCCCTGTCGTGCATCGGCGCACATGTTTCCGCAAGCCCGAACCACCAGACCCTGCGGTCGACGCCGGCGGAATCGCGCTTCAATGTCGCGGCGTTCGGCATACTGGGTTATGAGCTGAACGTGAAGGATATGTTCAAAGACGAAAAGGAGCAAACAAAGTCGCAGATCCTGCTGTATACGGTATGGCGCAGGGTGTTCCAGATGGGACAATTCTATCGCGGACGCACCGGGAATCTCCATGAGTGGACGGTCGTATCGGACGACAAATCACAGGCGGTCGGGATGATCTTTCAGGAATTGACGACCCCGAATATGCAGGCGGAATGCTATCGCCCCCGCGGGCTGGATCCCGATCGGACCTATTGTATGTACAATGTCTCCGGCAGGGTCAACGTCAAGCTGTTCGGCAGCCTCATCAACACCATGGCGCCGATCCATGTCAAGCAGGATTCCATGCTACACGACATCATCGCCCGCGTCGTCAAGATGGGCGAGGAGAAAGAGGAATTCACGGCAAAGGGCGCGCTGATGATGCAGAACGGCGTTCGGCTGAGCCAGGGCTTCAGCGGAACCGGCTACAATGAGAACGTACGCCTCTTCCCCGACTTTGCCTCGCGCATGTATTTCATCACACAGATCTCCGACTGAGCTATCGGTACGATCTGAAACCGGCATAAAAAATCACCGCATACGGGAACGACTCCTGTATGCGGTGTTCTTGTTATCTGAATCAGTATAGCGGCAGACGTGATACGCCGTTGACGACCGCTCCGGCGACCTTCTCCGCCACATCCTTTGACGCGGTCACGTTCTGAATGATGACCACGGTCACGATCACCACGGCGGCGATCAGCGCGAGGATCAGCAGAATGACGGCAATGCTGATGCCGATGCCCATGCCCAAAAATTTGTTCTTCTTCTCCGTTTCGGGCTTGTACTGCTCCGGAACGGCGACATTGGGATTGGGTCTTTGCTTTGGGATCGGGTCAGGCCTCTGTTCGGACTGAGCGGGAGCCGGCTGCGGTGCGGGCTCCTGAAAGGGAGCGGGCTCCTGTGCCGCAACCGTGATCGACTGACCGCAGGCGTTGCAGAAGCGGGCGTTATCGGAAAGCTCTTTTCCGCAGTTAGGACAGAATATTGACATATCAATACCTCTTTTCTCAATCAGTTTTCATCACCGATGCTGACATGATCGGATGTTCACAAACAGCGAACAGGACTTGCCCGTTCGCTGTTTTCAATGCGTTATTTTTCTACCAGCTTATTGATCTGGCGCATGCACAGATAGTTCTCGGCAGCCTCGACGTTGCCGCCCTCGCTGAACACCTGCTCGTTATACTTGACGTACGCGTCATAGTACGGGATCGTCTTGTCCCATTCCTCCTTCTGCTTTTCGGTGAGCTCGGAGGGAGTGATATCGTAGTTGTCCTGCAGATAATGGGCAAAGAACTTGGTGAACTTCTGCTGACCGTAGACGTTCATATGCTCGATGTTGTAGAAGTCCTTGTCGACGTCCATACCGATCACCGGGTCGTCCGCCTCAAAGCTCTCAAACCGGAAGCCGTAGCTGCGGACGGTATCCGCGATGGAATTGCCGCGCTGATAGCGGGTGATGTTCTCATCGGTGGTGATATGCGGTACGCGGACAAAAAGGATCCTGCTGGTGTCGACATTCTCGTCGATCAGATACTGCAGAAAGTCACGCAGCTCCTCGTCGCTCTTGCGGAACAGCGGGCGGCGGTACTTCAGCTCTTCGGTCGCGTAGACCTTGGAAGTCGGGTGATAGCTCAGGGTACGGTTCTTGATGCCCTTGAGCAGATTGTAGCCCCTGAGCTTGTCCTGGATCAGCGAGATAGACCACATCCATGTACTGCCCATATTGTCCCACGCGCCGTGGTACTTCAGGAAGGGCAGATAATACTCGACCTGATCGGAGGTCGCGCCTCTTTCCACCAGATCGACCTTGTTGTCGTTGAGCGGCATATTGTCGGTCACGCGTCTGAGGTTGACTTCCTTATCGATGTTTTTATCGCCGTAGATCGCGCCGTTGATCTCAAAAATGATCAGCTTGGGATTCTGGGTGCGGCGGATCTCGTCAAAGATGGTTTTGAAATTGCGGACGGTGTTGCCCTCGGTCGCGTAGGGATAGCTGGTAAAGCCGCATTCCTTGTAGGCAAGCCCCGCGGCATAGGCGCAGTAGACCTCGCTGGAGCCGACAAAGACAACGTCCATAGAGTTCTCGTCCTCCAGATAGAAACCGCGGATACGCTCGGTATTGTGGTTGGGATTGCACAGGATGAACTCCTGCAAGAACCACGTGGTCACCAGAACCGCCAATACCAGCGACGTGATCATGATGATGCGGTTGCGATAGGTACGGCGCTTTGTATTCGGTTTTTTATTTGTTTGCTTCTGCGTATTTTTCATAACCTATTCCTTTAATATGAAACTCAGATACAAGTATCCGCGGTTTCACATCAGAACTGGGCGTATACGAAATCGGCTGCGTTGAAGCCGGAGCCGTAGACGCCTAATACCAATACCGCCATGATGCCGATATAGACTACGCCCCAGCGAATGATCGCGGGCTTTTTGTCGAGCATCGCGCGGATAGTGGTTTTATCGTTGCGCTCCTGGATCGCGCTGACGATGAAGATGAAGACTGCGCTGACCGCGAGGAAGATCAATGCGACCTTGTTCAGACCCAGCTCGGAGATCTCGCCGTAGCCGACCCTGAGGTTCTGATCCGTGAAGATCAGGCGGAAGGTCAGCATCGACTCTTCAAAGCTCGGTGCAACGTCGAACACATAGCCGACCAGCACCAGAACAAAGGTGCGCAGGATACGGAACGCCGTATAGGGAGCGCAGTCGGGATTGATGTGCAGCTTTCTGAGGATCGCCTCGAAAGCGGGCTTCATCAGCACAGCGAGCATGATGATCGCGCCGTTGTAAACGCCGAACGCGACATACTTCCAGTTTGCGCCGTGCCAGATACCGACCATGAAGAAGACGACAAATGAGGCAAAGCTCGTCGGAAGGACCTTCGCGATATGCGCGCCCGCCGCGGTGGAACCGAACTTGGACTTTTTGATGTTCTTGCTGACGGTCAAAAACGCGTTCGACATCGCCAGCGGATAGAACAGATAGGTCTTGAACCAGTTGCCCAGCGAGATATGCCATCTGCGCCAGTACTCGCTGATGTCCTTGGAGAAATACGGACGGCGGAAGTTCTCCATCATGTCGATGCCGAAGATCTGCGCGACGCCGCGCGAGATATCGATACCGCCGGAGAAATCCATGTACAGCTGCAGCGCATACAAAATCACGGTGAACAGCAGGGTCGTGCCGCCGTATGCCTGATAATGCTCGGTCACGGTCCTGATAGCGATGTTCGCGTGATCGGCGATCGCCATCTTTTTGAACAGACCCCAGAGGATCAGCAGAAAGCCGTGGCGGAACCGGTCATAATCGAAATCATGCGGCTTGTAGAGCTGTTCGGCAAGCTGGCTGTAGATGCCGATCGGGCCCTGCACGATCTGCGGGAAGAACGATACGAACAGCGCGAATTTGAAGAAATTGCGCTGAGCGGGGACGGTGTCGCGATAGATGTCGATGATATAGCCCATCGACTGGAAGGTGTAGAAGGAGATACCGAGAACGACCAGCAGATCGCCGGTGCCGCCCATAAAGAGGACCTTGGCGTACTTCAGAAACGCGAGGATGCCGAAATTCAGCACCAGCGTCAGCGCGACGACCAGCTTTTTGGTGCGTTTGGTGCGTTCCTTATACTTCTTCTTTTCTTCGCGGGACAGATCGCCCTTGTGCTCTTTGAGGTAATCCTTGGATCTGCCGGATATCTTCTCCATCCACAGACCCGCCAGGAAGGTGCTGGTCGTGGTGAACAGGATGAATCCGATGTACTGGATACCCGCAAAGATATAGAAAACATAGCTCGCCGCCAGAAGGACCGTCCACTTGTACTCCGCCCACTTTTTCGGGAACAGGAAATACGCGAGCATGGTCACGGTGACGAATATCAGAAATTTAATCGATGTATAGCTCAAAACTCATACCCCTCAGGTACAAAGTATTGCCCTCTCGGGCAACTTTGCCGAAGCATCGGCAGTGGGTTTTCATTTACGGCGTGTTGAACACGTCGGTGTCGAACGGCTCGCGGACGATCCGCAGGCCCTTCTTTTCGCTGTACAGAGCCACCTGCGGCAGATCACGGCTCAGGAAGATGGACATGCCCTCCATGACCGAATACGCGCCGACACGGCAGAAGATGAGGATGTCGGAGATGCTCATATCGGAAAACTCCGCATCGCGGGCGATCACGTCCGCTGTGGTGCAAAGGCTGCCGCACAGGGTCCACTTCAGTTTTTCCTGTGTCTCATCGGCGCCGATATGCAGGATCTTAGGGATCTGCATCCCCTGCAGCTGACCGTCATATTTCAGCTGGTGCAGACCGCCGTCGAGGATCGCGTAATTGATGCCCTTGTTGGTCTTGACGTCGACAACGCCGGTCAGATAATAACCGCAGGGCGCGGCAAAGAATCTGCCCATTTCCACGGTCAGTGCGTATTTATCGGCGATCTCGCGGATCTTCGGAGAGATCTCGCTCAGACGCTGCTCCTCGAGCGCGTCGGCATCGTCGCTGAAATAATCCACGGCAAGACCGGTGCCGTATTCCACACGGTCGATCTCAAAGCCCAGCTCGTCCTTGACGCGGGTGCAGAATTCATCGAGATAGGTCAGCTCCTTCTCGATGATCTTCGCCTTTTTCTTCTGGGTGCCGGAGAAGAAGTGCAGACCGACCACCTCGATGCCGTCATAGCAGTCGCGGTCGCGCAGGATGCTGAGTACGTCGTTCTCATCCATACCGAACTGGCTGCCCGCCGTCAGACGGACCAGCAGCGGAACACGGATGCCGCGCGCCTTTGCCGCGTCATTGATCAGCTGGATATGGAGCCAGCTCTCGGCGGTAAAGGTGCCGACGCCGTCGTCCATCGCGCGCTCAACGTCCGCTTTTCCCTTGTTGACGCCGGAAAAGATCACGCGCTTCATATCCACGCCTGTTTTTTCGCAGATCGTCAGCTCTCCGGGACTGCACACCTCGATCTTGTCAAAGATCGCGGGGATGTCGCTGAGCAAAAACGGGTTCGCCTTGATGGAAAAGCACAGACCCGTCTTTTCGCCGAAGTATTTCTTCACCAGCGCCGCGCGTGCTTCAAACTCATCCGTATTGAAGAGGTACGCGGGCACATGAAGCTGTTTTGTCAGTAAAGCGATGCTTTTGATATCCATTATTCGTCCATCAGCTTCTCGACCAGAGCGGCGATCGCCTTCGCGGAATTGAAGTTCGCGGGGATCAGATCGCTGGGCTTGATCTCGATATCGAACTCGTCGTTGAGCTCGCCGACAAGAGCGACAATATCAAAGGAATCGAGAACGCCGCCGTCTACCAGCGAATCCTCGTTCTCAAAATCTACATCGGGGCGTAATTCCTGCAGGATTTCCAATACTTTTTCCATGATGATACTCCTTTTCAAATGGTAAACTGTTCCGCGCGTCATACGCGGATCTCTTTTTGTTTGACTTACTTGATTGATTTATTTGAAATACGCCTTGAGCGCATTCATATCGGTTTTGCCGTTGGGCAGAGCGGGAAGCTCGTCCAGCCGGATGATCTTGCGCGGTACCATGAACGCGGGCATCTGCGCACGGAAGAACAGGGTGATCTCCTTCGGCGCGGCGTCGCCGGTATAGAACAGGTACAGCAGTTCTTTTTCCTTCTGATACAGCGAACAGCAGGTGCGGACGCCGTCGACGCGCTTTGCCGCGCCCTCGATCTCCTCGAGCTCGATGCGGTGTCCCATATGCTTGATCTGTCTGTCTTTTCTGCCGTGGAACATCAGCTCGCCGTCCTCATTGAAGCTGCCGAGGTCGCCTGTCTTATAGATCAGCTCGCGGTACTTGTCGTTGAGCGGATTCTGCATGAAGCTTTCGGCGGTCTTTTCGGGATTGCGGTAGTAGCCGAGCGCAAGGCACGGACCTGTCACGCAGATCTCACCGATCTCGCCGGGCTGTGCGGGGGTGTTGTCCTCCTTGAGGAGCATGATCGCATAGTGCTTGTAGGGTCTGCCGATGGGAAGAACGGTGTCCTCCTCCGCCTTGCCCCGCACCACATGATAGGTACAGGAAGCGGTCGCCTCGGTCGGACCGTACTGGTTGACGAACATCACGTCGGGCAGAGCGTCCTGCCAGATGCGCAGCAGCTTCGGCGACATGACGGAACCGGAGAAGCA
>ONAS01000026.1 GCA_900315815.1 uncultured Eubacteriales bacterium | reverse complement strand
TGATGCTGTCGATATGCACCGGCTCGGCAGTGATGACGGCATATACCTTCTCAGCGTTCTCTGAAACGCCGATATTCTTTTTGTGAACGGGGACGGGGATGACGGGGTCATCCTTTTCGGCGACGATGCTGTACTGCGGATAATAGCCGGTGATATCGGTGTAATCCGTCACGGGAACAGCGCCGTCCTTGATCAGGGCATTAGTGCCCTGCGAGTAGGGCGAGGTGATGTTGCCCATCACGGCAAAAACGTCTCTTCCCTGCTCTATCGCGAGGCGCGCGGTGATCAAAGAGCCGCTTTTGACGCCGGCTTCCACAACGACGACGCCGTCGGATAAGCCGGAGATGATGCGGTTGCGCTCGGGAAAGGTGTACTTACCGGACGGATAATCGGGCGGATATGCGGAGATCAGCGCGCCTGTGGCGGCGATATCATCGCGCATCCTTTTGTTTTCCATCAGATACGGATAGTGGATGCCGCATCCGAGGACACAGACGGTCGTGCCGCCGGCTTCCATCGCGCCGATATGCGACAGGCTGTCGATACCGACCGCGCCTCCCGAAACGACGATCACGCCGACCTTTGCGAGCGACCCGGAAATCAGGTGCGAAGCCATCTTACCGTAGACCGTCGCCCTGCGGGTGCCGACCATCGCGATCGTCAGGCGGGATGAAAAATCGGGAAGCCTGCCCTTGACATACAGCACGGGCGGCGGATCGTAGATCTCATACAGCTTATCAGGATAGCTTTCATCGTCAAACGAAAGGATCGTGATGCCGAGCGAATTGCAGCGGATGATCACATTCACCGCATCCGACAGCGGAGTCGACGACAACGCGGCGATATCCTTTGCGCTGAGCACTCCCGACAGACGCCATTCCGCTTCACCGCCGTCGTAAAATTCTTTGATAGAAGAATAGAGGCCGTGAAGCGCCTTCGGCTTGGGACTGCAATAGCCTAATGCCAGCGTCAGCCAGATATAGTATTTTGCGGAATTGGTCATTTTATCATTTCCCAGATAAGGATGGACGCGGCAACGGAAACATTCAGTGATTCAGCGCCGCCGCTCATGGGGATGAACACCTTGCGCGAGCAGGCGTCGATCACGGCGTCGGAAAGACCGCTGCCCTCGTTGCCGACAGCGCAAAGACGCGCTCCGGAAAAGTCACAGTCGGAAACCGTCACCGAGCTGCGGTCCAGCACAGCCGCGTAGGAGGTGCCGACGCGGTTGAAATCACGGATGAACACGGGCAGATCGTCGACGACCGAAAACGGCTGGCGAAAGACCGCGCCCATCGAGCCGCGGATCACCTTCGGCGCATAGATATCACAGCAATCACGGCTCAGGATCACGCCGTCTACGCCGAAAGCCTCCGCGGTGCGGAGGATGGTGCCGAGGTTGACGGGATCGCTGACATTTTCCAAAGCGACTATGATTCCATTCTTATTCATTTTATCAAAGTCGGATGGTTTGTCAAGTGTTTTTATGACAAAAAGCACTCCCTGTGGTGTTTTCGTATCGCAAAGCCCACTAAATATGCTGTTCTTCAGAAGAAAACATTTTACGCCCGCACGCTCGGTGCGTTCGACAAAATCCGGATGCTTTGCGGGAAAATCCTCAGAGAAATACGCCGCTTCGATATCAGAGCCGCTTCTGAGAGCGTCATCGCACAGACGGAGTCCCTCCGCGGTGAAGAGTCCCTGCTCACGGCGGAAGGAAGCGGACGCGATGAGCTTTCTGACGGTTTTGATGCGTTTGTTGTCTTTTGATGTGATCAGTTCCATAGTTATCCTGTTATTATACTGTTGCAGCGTCGGTGCGATCCCGCCGCTCGGGACAGTTCATTTTAAGGGAGCCTGAAATATAAAAGCGTTTGGGGGTTACCCAAACGCAGTTATAGCTTATTTAAGCGTTCTTGACCTGCTCTACGAGAGCGGTGAAAGCGGCGGGATCGGAGATAGCGATCTCGGACAGAACCTTGCGGTTCAGAGTGATGCCGGCTTTCTTCAGACCGTTCATAAAGGTGGAGTAGTTGGTGTCGTTAGCCTTGCATGCAGCAGAGATACGGGTGATCCACAGTCTGCGGAAATCTCTCTTCTTCTGCTTGCGGCCGATATAGGCATAGTTGCCGGACTTCATGACGGCCTGTTTCGCCATCTTGAAATGCTTGGACTTTGCACCGTAATAGCCCTTTGCGAGCTTCAATACTTTCTTTCTTCTTTTGCGAGTCATCATCGCGCCTTTGATACGTGCCATTTATAATACCTCCGAATAATAGATAAGTTAACAGATAAATCAGCGATTATTTGTAGGGGATCAGACGCTTTACCTGTGCGACGTTGGTCTTGTCGGCGACGGTGGTCTGTCTGAGGCCTCTCTTACGCTTGGTGGTCTTTTTGTTCAGGATATGGCTCTTATACGCGTGAGCGCGGATAACCTTGCCGTTCTTGGTGAGTTTAAAGCGCTTTTTAGCACCGCTGTGTGTTTTGATCTTAGGCATATTAAAATCCTCCTTTTATTGACTGAATGATTTACTTTGTGGGCTTGGGAGCCATGAACATGAGCATCTGGCGACCCTCGAGCTTTGCGGGGCGCTCGATGTTGGCGACCTCGCTGCATGCTTCGGCAAACCGCTTCATGATATCGTAGCCGTACTCGGAATGACCCATCTCACGGCCGCGGAAACGAATGGACACCTTGATCTTATCGCCGTGGGCAAAGAATTTCAGGGCGTTTTTCAGCTTCGTGTTGAAGTCGTGGGTATCGATGTTGAGGGAGAGCTTGATCTCCTTGACATCGACGGTATGCTGATTCTTACGCGCCTCTTTCTCGCGCTTTGCCTGCTCAAAGCGATACTTGCCGTAGTCCATGATCTTACAGACGGGCGGGGTCGCCTGAGGAGCGATCTTTACGAGGTCGAGATTTCTCTCGTCCGCGATGTGCTGCGCCTGAGAAGCCGGCATGATACCCAGCTGAGTGCCGTCAGGTCCTATGACTCGCAACTCTTTGTCGCGAATTTCTTCGTTGATCTGAAGTTCCTGTTTGCTGATGTGTAAGCACCTCCAAAGTTTTGTGAACAAAAAAGCGCGGACAGAATACTCCGTCCGCGTACAATACTGAATAACGGTCAAGACGACCGATCGTATTGACCCGTGCAGACGGTACCCCACAGGTGAAAGCCGCAGCTTTGCTTTGTTGTCCTTGCTATTATATAATCTTTTATATTGATTGTCAAGAATTATTTTTAAAAATTTTGTGGTATGATAATAAATGCTATAAAATGATAGGAGAAAAACCGTGATCCGATTTCGAAACCAAGATGAATAAAACAGCGAACGGGCTGGGCATCGTCCTGCTGGTGATCTTCGCGCTGGAAATCATTCTTGCCGCCGTACTGACAATGATCCTGCGGCTGAGCGGTCAGGATATCCTCAGCGGCGACAGCGAGCTTTCCCTGATCGAAAACGGTCTGCTGTCCGCGATCATGTTTTTCGTAGTGACGCTGATCTATGTCCTTATCAAGCGGCGCAGCCTGGGCGCGCTGTTCCCCTTTGAAAAGATCGGGGCAAAAAAGCTGGCGATGCTTTGCGTCATCGGGACCGCGCTGTCGCTGATGTCCAACTTTGCTCCCCATCTGCTGACCGAAGCCTTCGGGCTGTTCGGTGTCACCAACAGCGGCGGCACATTCAGCTTTGCGGGCGATCCGCCCTCGGTGCTGATATACTTTCTGACGGTGGCGATCCTGCCGGCGTGCATGGAGGAATTCGCCTTCCGCGGCGTGATCATGGGATCGCTGAGAAAATACTCCGACGCTCTTGCGCTGGTGGTCTCCGCCGCACTGTTCGCGCTGATGCACGGCAACTTCGTGCAGATCCCGTTCACGTTCTGCTGCGGCCTCGTATTCGGCTTCCTCGTTCTGAAAACCGATTCCCTGCTGCCTGCGATCCTTGTCCATTTTCTCAACAACGGTCTGTCGGTCACCTTCGATCTGCTGTACGAATACAAAGTCCTGTCTGCGGGACTGGTCAATCTGTTATACGGCGCGATCATCATGATCACGGGCATCCTCGGGCTGATCCTCATCCGCAGCTTCGTCAAAGAGGACGAAAACTTCTTCAGGCTCGGCAAAGCCGACGAGGGGATCCCCTACCGCGTGAAGCTGAAAACGGTGGCCGGCTCTCCGACGCTGATCAGCTTTGCTGTCATCATGCTGCTGTTCTCCGTCTATGTTCTGATACTGCCGTATCTGGTACAATGGGGTGTGATCCGCTATTAATACCGAATATATGAAGGCGGCGCTGGCACTGGCAAAGGAAGCCTTTGACGATGCAGAGGTCCCTGTCGGGGCGGTCGTCGTCAGGAAGGGCGAGATCGTCGGAACGGGCAGGAATCGCCGCGAAAAAGGAAAAAACGCCCTTTATCACGCCGAGATCGAGGCGATCAACAACGCCTGTCAGAAGCTCGGAGGCTGGCGGCTGTGGGAATGCGAGCTGTACGTGACCCTGGAGCCGTGTCCGATGTGCGCGGGGGCGATCGTCAACGCGCGAATCCCGCAGGTGTACTTCGGCGCGTATGATGAAAAGAACGGCTGCTGCGGCTCTGTCGCGAACGTCCTGCAGCTGGAGTACGGCTTTCATCCCGCCTGTGAGGGCGGCGTCATGGAGGAAGAATGCGCCGCGCTGCTGAAAGCTTTTTTTAAAGGGCTGAGAAAATGAGCGAATATCTGGAAAAATACTACGAGAATTACGACGAAGACGGCCGTTTGCTGACCCGCTACGGCTATGTCGAATATCTGACCACGATGACCTATATCGGGAAGTATCTCTTCCCCGGCGCGCGGATCCTGGAGATCGGCGCGGGAACGGGTCGGTACAGCCATGCGCTGGCACGGATGGGATATCAGGTCGACGCGGTGGAGCTTCTGGAGCACAACATCGAGCTGTTCCGGAAGAATACCGCACCGGATGAGAGGATCACCGTCACACAGGGCAACGCCGTCGATCTGGACAGTTTTGAGGACAACACCTATGATATCGTACTGCTGCTCGGTCCGATGTATCATCTGTATGAAGAAAGCGACAAGCTCAAAGCGCTGGGAGAGGCGATCCGCGTAGCGAAAAAGGGCGGGGTCATCTTTGCCGCCTACTGTATGGGCGACGCCGCCGTCCTTCTCTACGGCTTTGCCAAGGGAGAAATCCACAGCCTGATCGACAAGTGCATGCTGGATACGGAGACCTTTGAGACCTTCTCGAATCCCTGGGATATCTTTGAGCTGTACCGCATAGAGGATATCGACCGTCTGAGAGCGCATTTTGAGGTGGAACAGCTGCATTTCCTCGCCGCTGACGGCTACGCGAATCATATGCGCGAACGGCTGACGGAGATGGACGACAAAACGTACGGATTGTTTTTGAAATATCACCTTGCCACCTGCGAGCGGCGGGAGATGATCGGTTATTCGAACCATACGCTGGATATTTTCAAAAAGAAATAGGATAACAAAAAGGCGCCTGCAGGCGCCTTTTCTGATCGTTCGGAAATGCGGGACGGTGCGGGCATCGTCCCCGTTATTCTACCATTCAGGAACGTTCGACTTCCTGTGCGGCGAGCATGACGCTGATCTTCGCGGTGGCGAAGGAGATACCTCCCTGCAGATAAACGGCGTACGGCTCGCGCAGCGGTCCGTCGGCGGAGATCTCGATGGATGAGCCGAGGGTGAACGCGCCTGCCGCCATGATGACGTCGCTGTCATAACCCGGCATGGGGGCGGGATTCGGAGCGACAAAGCTGTCGATCGGTGATCCTGCCTGGACGCCGCGGCAGAAGGCGCAGAGCTTTTCGGGAGAGCCTAGGGTGATCACGTCGATGATATCACCGCGCTTTTTGCGATATGACGGCTCAACGTCATAGCCGAGCAGCTCGAACAATGCAGATGCGAACACCGCGGTTTTCAGCGCTTCGGCAGTGACGACGGGAGCGTTGTACGCGCCCATGTACATTTCACGGAGAACGCCGAGAGTACAGCCAAGCTCTCTGCCGGTCCCCGGCGCGCTGAGACGATAGGCGCACAGCTCTACCAGATCGGCGCGTCCCGCGATATAACCGCCTGTCGGAGCGATCGCACCGCCGGCGTTTTTGATCATCGAGCCTGCCATGATGTCCACGCCGACCGTGATCGGCGACTGCGTTTCAGTGAACTCGCCGTAGCAGTTATCGAGCATGATGATCGTTTCTGGAGAGGCGGCGCGAACGGCGCCGCAGATCTCCTTGATCTCACTGACGCGCAGAGAGGGCCGCGCCGCGTAGCCCTTGGAGCGCTGGATATAGACCATTTTCGGCTTCTTTTCCGCGACTGCCGCACTGACCGCTTCGAGGTCGACGGCGCCGTCGGCTTTCAGGGCGACCTCGCTGTACTTCACGCCGAAGTCCCTCAGTGAGCCGCTGCAGGAGGTGATGCCGATGACCGGCTGGATGGTATCGTAGGGCGTGCCGGTGACGCAGAGCATTTCGTCCCCGGGACGGAGCATGCCGAACAGAGCGACCGTCAGGGTATGGGTGCCGCTCATAAAATTATGGCGGGCAAGCGCATCCTCCGCGTCGAAAACATAAGCGTAGATCTTATCGAGGGTATCGCGGCCGCGGTCGTCAAAGCCGTAGCCGGTAGAGCCGGCAAACATGCTTTCACTGACCTTATATTCCTGAAACGCCTTCAGCATTTTCTGCTGGTTGTATTCCTTGATCTGCTCGATCTGTGCAAACTGTTCTGCGCACATATCGAGCGCCTTATCGGCGGCTTGCTGAATCTTATCATCGATCTGAAAAAACGGGTTCATAACTGAAAAATCTCCTTGAAATCGGCTATGACAGTAAAGCCGGAATTTTTGTAAAATCGTGTATTGTCCTCAGACGAGCTGAGAACGAAAACGCGCCGTCCCTCTCCCCTGAGCCTTGTCGCGAGCGTCCGCACCAGCTCGCGGGACAAGCCGCGGCGGCGGTAATCGGGATGGGTCGCAACAGCGCCGAGGATCGCGGCGTTTTTGGTTTCGGAAACCGTCATCACACAGGACGCGGGGACGCCGCCGACAGCAGTCGCCATCAGATGCAGCTTTCCGCGGCTGCGGCGGTGGGTCAGATCCGACAAAAAAGGCAGGTATTCCGGCACGATGAAGATCGGGCTTTCACACGCCTTGAGGAGGGTGTAAAGCGCATTGAGATCGGGTTCATATATTTCTATATCAGAAATATGATCGCCACCCGAATACTCCAGCACCTGACCCGAAATCCCGGACGGCGAGTCGGAAAAATCAAGTGCAAAAGCGGCGTTGTACAGACAGCTTCCGGCGCCTTGAAAGTGAATAAATGCGGTCATCTCCTCCAGTTCGCTGCCGCTCGTCAGCCACAGGCTGAACTTGTCCTCAAAGCGGGAGATCGCCGAGACGATCCCGCCGTCGGTTTCCTGTACCCAGAACGCGACAAAATCAAGCCCCTCGCCGTAGCTTTCGTACAGCGAGAGGATGCGTGTAAAAAAGGGGTCTGTCGCGGTTATCCTATTGAGATCAGAAGCGGTCGCGGGACGGATCATAAGGCGTTGACAAGCGCCTTGAAATGCTTGCCGCGCGCATCAAAATCCTTGTACAGGTCAAAGCTGGCGGACGCGGGAGACATGGATACGATATCGCCGCTGACGGCGTTTTCGCGCGCCGCGCGGACGGCTTCCTCCATATTCGCGACACGGATGATCACGGGAGCGCCCTCGGCGTAGTTTTCGGACGCTCTGATCGCCGTTTCGATCTTGTCGGCTGTCGCGCCCATGAGGATGGCGATCCTGACCTTTTTGCAGATGATATCGCCCAGTTCGGTGTAGTCGAGATGCTTATCGTAGCCGCCTGCGATCAGGATGATCTTGAAGTCGTACAGCGACAGGGTGCCGCTGGCGGTTCTTGTCGGGCTGGAGGCGATGGAATCGTTGTAGTATTTGACGCCGTCAAGCTCGCGGACAAACTCGGCACGATGCTCGACGCCGCTGAACTCACGCGCGACCTTGCGGATATTGTCGAGGCTCACGATGCCCCATACGGCGCAGATCGCCGTCATGTAGTTTTCGACATTGTGCATGCCGGGGATGCGGATATCGCGGATATCCAGCACCTCGGTCACATCGTCGTTTTCGGCATACATGATGGTGTTTTCGCTGAGATACGCGCCGTTCTCCACGGTGTCGCGGCGGGTGAAAAAGTCGACCTTTCCCCTGCATTCGTCTGCAAAGGAGCGGGTGATCTCGTTATCGAGATTCAGCACCGCCTTATCGGAATTATTCTGATTAAGAATAATATTTTTCTTCGCGTCTATGTACTCCTGCATATCCTTGTGGATATCCAGATGATTGGGCTGGAGGTTGGTGACGACCGCGATATCGGGGCTCATGCGCATGGAGATCAGCTGGAAGGAGCTCAATTCGACCACTGCGATCTCGTCGGGACGGATGGTCTCGATCTCCGGCAGGAGCGGCTTGCCGATGTTGCCGCCGAGGTGGACGGTATAGCCCTGCGCCTTGAGCATTTCGGAGATGACGGTGGTGGTGGTCGTCTTGCCGTCAGAGCCGGTGATGCCGATGATACGGCAGGGACAGATATCGAAGAAGATCTCCATCTCCGACGTGATGACGACGCCCTTATCGCGCAGGGCGTTCAGCTCATCGCAATAAAAGCGCATGCCCGGTGTTCTCAGGGCGATATCCGCGTCGAGATCATCGAGATAATGCGCGCCGAGCGATAACACGGCGCCGTCCGACTCTGCCTTGTCGGCGACCTCGCCGAGGGCTTCTCTCTCCCGCTTGTCACAGGCGATCACCTGCGCGCCGTATTTCGTGAACAGGGAAATCAACGGCAGGTGACTGCGTCCCATACCGATCAGGGCGATCCGCTTGCCGTTGATCGATTCAAAAAACTCTTGCATACTCTGTTTCATTTCTGCCTCCGTAAAAAAGACCCTATTAAGGTATTATATACCTATTATACTACGTTCTCAGAAAATAGCAATAGCTAATCGAATACTCCCGACAGGGTAAAGACGCGGTACAGCAAAAACAGGAACAGGACATAGAACAGGATCCAGAGGTTCATAGCGGCGATCGACAGATAAATGCCGGTCATCACGATCAGCGGGTGGATCTTGACGCTGTCCGATACGATCTTCGGCTCCATGATCTGGCGGAGGATCCCCGTCAGCAGAAAATAAACCAACAGCGCTATCCCTGAAAAATAATTCCCTTGTAGAATAAAAACGATCCCCAGCGGAATAAAAACGACCCCGGGGCCGAGGATGGGCAGAATATCGGCAACGGCGGTGATCAACGCAAACAAGAGCGGATATTCCACGCCGATGAGATAGAAAATGACCGCCGCCTCCACAAAGGTGATCAGATAAAGGATCAGGTAGGAACGGATGAATTTGCGCGCGAGTGTGTAGCCGGTGGAAAAAACACGGGCCAAGGTATCACGGCGGCTCTCCCCCGCTTTTTCCAGAATCAGCGACTTGACGTCGCCCATATGGTGCAGCAGCCAAACCGTCAGCGCAAAGGTGATGATGACAAAAATCATCACCAGCGGCACCATCTGAAACAGCGCAGAGGCGACGTTGGAAACGGTACCCATCAGACTGCCGGACATCAGGGCGTCGCGGATGCGCTCGTACAGCTCGGGCGAGTTGAGGAGATCCGTGAGCAGATAGCCGTAGCTTTCAAAGAGGCTGACCGCCTGACGGAGGACCAGAAACAGCAGAAAACCGATGACCGCGAATACCAGCAGAAAAATAAAAAGGGTGATCACGGTGGCGGCGAAGGTGGAACGGAAATTGAATTTGCGGCGGAAGAAATCATACAGCGGCTTCATGACCACGGCGATGACCAGCGCGATCAGAAACGGCGTCACATACAGCGCCAATCGGGACAAGATCAGAAAAATCAAGGTATAGACAGCCAGAAAAATCAGCTTTTTCCTGTGTCTGCAAATGCGCTCCTTCATGATCTCACCGCTTTCGAAAATACTAATTTCAGTATGACGGAAGCTGTCGGCAAATATGAATGGTAAAAAAAGCAAACAAAATCCAAACGGCAGGGTCCGAAAACCCTGCCGTCTGAACAAAAACAGAAACCAAAATGCTTGGAAAACTCTAATTTTACTGGGAGGCGCGTCCGAGAAGGAAGTCTACGGATACCTCAAGAATATCGGCGAGTGCTACCAGCTCTACGTCGGTAACGAATCGGATCTGACCTTCGAGCTTTGAAAGTCCGGATGCGTTCATATCAACGCCGTTGACCTGCAGCTGAGCGAGCAGTTCCTTTTGCTTCATACCTTTCTTTTTACGTGCCGCCTCTACGCGAGCGCCCACAAGGTTACGATCTCCTAATTCCTGCTTACGTAATCTCATTTTACTCTCCTCAAATCTATCCAAAATTGCGTAAATGTTGCGTTGTTATTTCTTTTAAATAATTCCTGTCGGAAATTCTTTAAACGCAGAAAAGCTAATGTATCTGTATTATAATACGTTATTCGAAAAAAAACAAGTCTTTTTTGTAAGAAAATTTAAAAAATTGATACTTTTTTCTTGTTTTCGTTACAATCCTTTAATTTTTTCACAGAAAATAGTGACGCTTTTTGTAAACTTTTTTACCATGCTTGTTGTTGACAAAAGGAGGCACACTATATCTAGTGTTCGACGTTTTTTCGGTAATTTTCAAAAAATCTGAAAAGGGATAAAAAATCAGTCATGTGCGATAAAAGGTGTAATGGAAAAAACCTCTTTTGAGAAAAACAGCTCCCTGAAAACAGGGAGCTGTGAGTAAATCTGTAAGCCGGGTTCTGTATTCGGCAGTCATCTATCTTGGCCGTGCGTTGCCGCGACGGCTCGGTGCCACCTCCGCGGGACAGCCGAGCAAGCTTATTGTCCCTCCACGGTGTTGCTTCGGATAGGGTTTACACGGCGATGAGGTCTCCCCCATCCCGGTGAGCTCTTACCTCGCCTTTCCACCCTTTCCGTATCGGGAATGATACGGTGGTAATTTTCTGTTGCACTTTCCCTAGGGTCACCCCCGGCGGCCGTTAGCCGTTATCCTCGCTCTGTGAAGCCCGGACTTTCCTCGGACAGGGTCTTTCGACCGTTGCCCGCGACTGCCTGGTTTACTCGGGTCTATTATAGCATGATTCGCGCATTTGTCAAATACCGCCCCCGATAAAATCAGAGGCGGCTGTTTCTGTACGTCATAATCAAATTGCCTTTGCGGCGGCGATCAGGGACGGCTTGTCATTGTTCAGCTCGCCGTTGATCACCATATTCAGCAGCGCTTCCAGCGTTTTGCCGATCTGTTCGCCGGAGGTGATGCCGATATGCAGCAGGTCGGAGCCGTTGATGTTCAGCATCCGCAGGTTGAAGCATTCTCCGGAGCTGAGGATCCGTTCGGTTTCCTCTTCGACCGCTGCAAGATTCGCGAGCTTTTCCTCGCGCTGATACATCGACTGCGCCAGGATATCGGCGCGCTGTACCTTGTAGAGCCGTCGGACGGTATCGACGCCCAGTGTGCCGAGCAGCTGCTTGATCTGAACGGCGTCGGGCTTGACGCGCGCGTCGTGATAGCGGATCAGCGTGGTGACCTCTTCGATAAAGCGGCGCGGTAGACACAGGCGGCGCAGGATCTCTTCCGTCATGGCGGCGCCCAGCATGGGGTGATTCTGATAATGGGACACGCCGTGCTTGTCCGTCGTCCGCGTCAGCGGCTTTCCGATATCGTGGAACAGCATCGTCATCCTGAGAAGCGGATCCGGTTCGATATTCCTGACCGCGGCGACCGTATGACGGTAGACGTCACGGTTGTGGTGCTTGGAATTCTGGTCAAAGTCAAAGGTACCGACCAGCTCGGGGATGAATACAGCAAACACAGAGCGATAGCGGCGCAGGATGAAGTCGACCTTTTCGCCGCCCAGCAGCTTCAGCAGCTCTTCCGTGATGCGCTCGCTGGCGATTGCGGACAGCATCTTGCGTCCCGACAGGATCGCGGCGGAGGTAGTCGCTTCGATGGAAAAGCCGAGAGTCGATGCGAACCGCAGGGCGCGCAGGATGCGCAGGGCGTCCTCGGCAAAGCGGTTTGTCGCGATGCCGACACAGCGGATCACCTTGTACTGCAGATCCTTCTGACCGTCAAAATAGTCGATCAGACCGTCGGTATCATTATACGCCATGGCGTTGACGGTAAAATCACGGCGTGACAGATCATCGTGCAGTGAGGAGGTGAAGCTGATCTCATCGGGATGGCGCGAGTCGGAATATGCGCCGTCCATACGGTAGGTCGTCACCTCGTACTGCTCATTATCGAGAATGATACCGATCGTACCGAACTGCTTGCCGAAATTCAGGGTGCGGCAATCGGAAAAGACCTTTTCGATCTCTTCCGGTCGGGCAGACGTGGTGAAATCCCAGTCAGCGGGCTCTCTGCCGAGGATGCTGTCGCGCACGCAACCGCCCACAGCATAACAGGAATATCCGTTCTGCTGCAGCCTGTCGATGATAAATCGCGCGTTATACGGTAATACCAGCCTCATAGGCTCACCAACTCATACATTATTCTTAGTACTAAAGTATAACATAACTTTTATGAAATTGCAACAAAAATTATTCACATTTTACTGCAAAATTAATAAATTCCAAAAAACGGTGATTTTTGGCTTGCCTTTTTACACAAATGTCGATTATCTCAGCAAAAATCGCTTATTCATGCCATTTTTTGTACTTTTTGAATTCATTTCCTTTATTGATTCGGTACAAATTCAAATACTATGAATGAAGCAAAAGCGATTTGTTTGTTTTTGCTTCGCGGCGTAACGGAGCCGGCGCGTTTTGTATACAGATATATACAGCCGCGCCGGGTCAAAGGAGGGATTGGATGAAAAAGGTAAAGCGGTTTTTTGCGGCGGTCATCTCACTGGTTCTCCTCTGCCCTGCCGCCGCAGTATCCGCCGCAGACAAGGAGGTCATCATCGGCGGAATGCCGTTCGGGCTGACGATGTACACCAGCGGCGTGATCGTCATCGATGTGGATGACAGTCAGAACTCACCGGCAAAAGCGGCGGGCATCAAGGAAAACGACATCATCACCAAGGCTAACGGCACGGAGATCTCGACCAACGAGGACATCAAAGCGATCATCAGCGCGTCACAGGGAGAGGATATAGAATTATCCCTGACACGGGGTAAGAGCCCTATATCCCTTAGCATCATTCCCCGGAAAAATGACGACGGAGAGTATGAGGTCGGTATGTGGATCCGGGATTCCGCGGCAGGTCTCGGGACGGTGACGTATTTCGACGAGAGCAGTTATTCCTTCGGCGCGCTCGGTCACGGCGTGTTTGACAGGGATACCGGCATGCTGCTGCCGCTGAAAAGCGGTAAGATGGTAACGGCGGCGGTGACCTCGGCGACCAAGGCGCAGAAGGGCATCGCGGGCGGACTGAACGGCTTTATGACGGACGAAGTGATCGGTGAGATCTCCGTGAACAACGGCTTCGGCGTTTTCGGCAGATATCTCTGCAAGCCCGACGGTATGCGCGTCGCTTGCGCGGATAACGACGAGATCGAGACCGGCGAGGCGCAGATCTACTGTACGGTGGACAGCGACGGCGTCAAGCCCTATGATATCATGATCGAAAAGGTCGACGCAGATGACGACACGGGTCAGAACATGGTGATCAAGGTGACCGACGAGGAGCTGCTCGAAAAGACCGGAGGCATCGTACAGGGAATGAGCGGCAGTCCTATCGTGCAGAACGGCAAGCTGGTCGGAGCGGTGACGCATGTTTTCGTAAACTCGCCGAAAACAGGCTTCGGTATCGCTGTCGGCAACATGCTGGAAAGCTATGAAAAGTACGGCGGATACCCTGAAAGCTAAGTAGGAAACACCGTCGGAGAGGAGCTTTACGCCTGGATTCCGGCATCTCTGATGTCGAAAGCTGTCGAATGGTTCTTTCAAAAATTTTTGTGTTTTCTATTGCCAATTTTACCAATTTATGGTAAACTAGCAATACAAACTGAAACAGGAGATGTAAAAATGACTGAAAGAATCAAACTTTTGATGACGCAGGACTCAGCTGAAAATATTGTCAACACTAAAAATGTGCTGGAAAAATACGGCATCGACGTATCGTTCTGTCCCAAGGACGGCGAGGATGTGATCGCGCGGATCACCGCAGAAGCGCCTGACGTCGTGATCATGGACCTGTTCATGACGCGGATCGACAGCATCGGAGTCATGCGCTCCGTACGGCGTTCAAAGCCGGAAAAGCTGCCGATGTTCGTGGTATATTCCAGCTTCGACAGTCCTGTTCTGGAGCGCGAGGTGATGACGTCGGGCGCGACGTACTTTGTGCTCAAGCCGTTCAATCTCGGCGATCTTGCGGAAAATATCATCCGTCTAAGCAAGAATCGACGGGCAAAGGCAAAGGGCGGCATCCGTCAGGCGGGCTTTGACGGCTACAGCATCGAGGTGAAGGTGACGGAGATCCTGCATCAGATAGGCGTGCCGGCACACATCAAGGGCTATCACTATCTGCGGGATTCCATCATCATGTCGATCGAAAAGCCGGAGATCATCAACGCGGTGACAAAACAACTCTACCCCTCTGTCGCGAAAAAATACGACACGACATCATCGAGGGTGGAACGCGCGATACGTCACGCGATCGAGGTAGCCTGGGACAGAGGCGACGTGGAGGTGCTCAACTCCTACTTCGGCTACACGATACAGGGCAGCAGAGGCAAGCCCACCAACAGTGAGTTTATCGCAATGATATCGGATAAGCTGCGGCTGCAAATGAAAAATGCGAGTTGATATAGAAAAGGGGCTGTCGGATGACAGCCCCTTTGTTGCGGGTAAAATGGATTATTCAGCCTGAGAGGAATCGGAGATCGCGTCGTATTCAACAGGCTCCGGCTCAGCGCCGGATTCTTCGTCAGAAGCGCCGATATCCTTGGTCTCAATGATCGAAGCATCGCCTTCCAGATCCTGATATACGGTCACGAAGCTGTAATGGAAGTCGTCGGGAGATGCATTCGCGGTGATCATATGGATCTTGCAGAGCATCAGATAGTTGGTACCGGAAACGACCTGGGTGCCGAGCAGAGCGACGGGCTCGTAGGAAGCGCCGTCCAGAGCCTCGAGCGCCTTCTCCAGAGCAGCCTTCGCGTCAGCGGTGACCTCGGGGGATTCGGGCTCGGTATATGCGCCTGTCATGGGATTCTCGGGATCGGGCTCAGAGGGAGCTTCAACGTCGCTGTTCTGGACATCGGTGATCTCTGCCTTGCCTTCCAGATCCTCATAGACGGTGACGATCGAATAGGTGGTCACTGCATCCGGAAGCACAATGGCTTCCTTGCAGAGTACGCGATAATTGGTGCCGGCAACGACCTGCGTCTGGAGAAGCGCGACAGGTACATACTGAGCGCCGGTCATGGTCTCGTTCAGCTTATCGAACATCGCCTTGATCTCGGGGGTGATCACAGGGGACTTTGCGTCTGTCCAGCCGCCGGAAATCGGTTCAGCTTCGGTAGCGTCAACCTTTGCCTCGGTAGCGGCTTCGGTCGCTTTTTCATCCTTTTTCTCGTCCTTATTGGAGCAGGCCGCGAGAGAGAATACAAAGAGAACGGTCAACAGTAATGCGATAATTCTTTTCATTTTTCATTCCTTCTTTCTTCTGTTTTGAGATGTTGCGGATCTTTCTTTTGATCCGTTCATCTGTTAAGTGGGAAAAATCTTCCGAAGTGTTGCATCCAAAATAAAAAATTTTTACAGCACTCCTTCCGATGGCTTCATCTTAGCATGAATCCGCCTTGCCGTCAAGCGTTTCATGCCTCTGCGGACAAAAGAATCGTGTTGACAGCCGGCTGCGGCGGGTGGTATAATAAGATATCATCAGAAAGGCGGTGCAGCGATGGCTTTTGATACGTTTGATGAAGGGATCACCTTAGGCGGAATGCGGTCAAAAACAGAGATCCGCACGCTGATTTGCTATATGCTGAAAAGCGTCGGCGCGCCGATGTCAAAGGAAATGATCGTCAACGCGCTCATGGAAAAGGGTCTTGCCAACTACTTTGAGACAAGCTCCTGCTTTGACGATCTGATCAGGCACGGCAATATCGCGCCTGCCGAGGAAAACGGCAAGCTGTATGTCAACACCGAAAACGGCGAAATGATCGCGACCCAGCTGGAGGACACCCTCGCCCCGACCGTCAAGGAGCGCGCCGTGGAATGCGCCCTGAATCTGCTCAGGCAGCAGCAGGTGGAAACGGATAACAAGGTGACCATCGAAAAATGCGAGAACGGCTTTACCGTGAACTGCGCGATCTCCGGCGGCGACATGGATCTGCTGCGCTTTTCCCTTTACGTTCCCGATATTGCGCAGGCGCGCATCATCCGCAAGAATTTTTACAAGAATCCCGATATGTTCTACTCGGTCATGCTTGCGATGCTGACACGCAACAAGCGCGCCGTGACGGAGATACTCGACCAGCTCGGTTCCGTGATCTAAAAAGCGGACAGAAGCACCAGCAGTGCGACGCCGGGGATCCCTCCCGCGGCGGATACCGTCAGCGACAGCTCCGTGACGGGGATATACACCGTCGTCAGCGGCGACAGCAGATTGACGGCGCACAGCGTCAGCACCCCGATAAGCATAGACAGAAAAGCCCTCCTGAAGGGCTTTTTCTTTTTGGCGGCGTAGTGGATAAACGAGATAAGCAGAAAGATTCCGAGAAAAATCAGTACAGTCTTCAAGCTGATGACTCCAAACAAAAAAGGACTATCGGATAAGCCCGATAGTCCATTTTATGTCTGGTTGTTGAAAAATATTATTCGGATGCTTCGGTAGCGGCAGCTTCATCGGCAGTAGCGGAGACGGAGGTGCTGTCGCCGGCAGCGTCGTCGCTCTTGGGAGCAAAATACGCAAATACGTTCAGTGCCAGTACAACAACGACAAAACCGATCGCAAACCACTTTGTCGCGCGGGCGAGGAACGCATCGTAGGAACGCGCCTTGTTCTTCGAGAAGAAGGTATCTGCACCGCCGGATACAACGCCGACGCCCTGCTGGTTACCCTCCTGAAGGATAATAACGATAATCATAACGATGGAAGCGATGATCAACAGGACTCCCAGGATGATTTCTACTACGCTCATAATCTATCTTCCTTTCAATTCATCTTCATAGGCAAAATTTATTGTAACATAACAAATGTCAGAATGCAAGCATTATTTTTCAGAAAAACCGAAAAATGAAAGATTTTGCCCGACGGATCACTGTTCGGAGGCAAACATCCATGTTCCGACGGCGGCGGGAACCTCTTTCCCCGCAAGATAGCGGCGGATGATCAGCGCGTCCTTGAGGCTGACCAAGCCGTCGCCGGTGACGTCGGCGGTCTCGATCTTGCAGGACAGATCGGCTCCCGCGGCGATCCGCTGCATCATCACGGCGTCCAGAACGGTTACGGACAGGTCGTTATCGGCGTCGCCTATACAGCCGGAGGGAGTTTCGACAGTGATGGCGGTATAGGGACCGATCTCAGGGTCAGGCACGGAAGCGTTAAAGATCTTGCGGTCATTGATGTCCATCATGTATTCGACGGTATGGATGATATTCACCGTACCGGGCGCCTCTGCCTTCATGCGGAAACGCGCAAAGCGCTTATCCGTGCTTGAAAACAACGCTACACCGCTGATACGGGAAAAGTTGTAATTGATCAATCCGGAATTCTGGATATTAAATACCAGATTGGAATTGCAGATGGACAGCGGGAAGCAATAGGATTCCCGATCGTCGTTGACGCCTTTGACCGGAACAAAGGACACATAATCGGGATCATAGATCATTTCCGCCTGACCGTTCATGATCCTGACGGGACCGGCATACAAGCCGACGGTGATGATGAACTCACTGCCGACCTTGACAGGGGTAGGATTCTCCCCGTTCACGGTGACGATCAGGACGCCGTCGTTATCGGCAGTCGCCGCAGACACAGGCACACACGTCATCACAAAGGCGGCAAGGATCAGGATCGATACGATGCTCAATAGTTTTTTCATACGCGGCTTCCTTTCATATGGTAAGAAGGTTGTAGTGGTTGCGTCTCAATCAGATGATCTCGAGCTGGGTAGCTTCATCCTCCTGAGAGGGAAGCGCTCCGGCTGCGGGAAGCGTGCGGGTGCTGTAGCGGGAGGGCTTGGAGAAGCGGCCCTCCTTGTACGGGACGATAGACATCACGCGATGGCCCTTTTTCAGCTTCATGACCGCTACGCCCTGCGTGTTCTTGGTGGACTTCAGTCCGATCGCGCCGGAATGCAGCAGCAGCATCCTGCCTGCCGAAGAGGTGATGACGAACTCCGTGTCCGTTTCACAGAAGGCGATGCCGGCAAGCGGACTCTTGTCCGAATAAGCGTTGATCAGCTTCTTGCGGTTGGTTTTCGTTTCATAGGATTTGAGGTCTACCTTCGCGACCTTGCCGTTTTCAAACGCGAACAGCAGATAGCCGCTGTAATCCTTGGTATTCAGCATAAAGACGGCGCTCTCCCCCTCGTCCATCGAAAGCTTGGCGGGGATATAGTCGCCGAACACGCTTGCCTTGGTGTCGCCGAAATCGGAGACCTTTGCCTTGTAGACCTGGCATTTATCGGTGAAGAACAGCAGCTCGGTATTGTTGGTGGTCTCCACCACGGTGATGACCGCGTCCTCCTCCTTGAGCTTTTGCTCACTGCTCATGCGCAGCGACTGGGGCGTGATCTTCTTGAAATAGCCTTCCTTGGTAAAGAAGAGGTTGACGGGATAATCGGGGATCTCCTCCTCAAGGCTGACGTCCGAATCGATCTCCGACAGATGCAGGAGCGGACATTTTCTTTCCTTGCCGTACTTGTCGGCGACCTCCTTGAGCTCTTTGACGATGATCGTCTTGACGCGCGCTCTGGAGTTCAGGATCGCCTCTAGGTCCTCGATATCCTTGATCAGCTGTTCGATCTCGGCGGTGCGCTTGAGGATATACTCGCGGTTGAGATGACGCAGCTTGATCTCCGCTACGTATTCCGCCTGGATCTTGTCGATGCCGAAGCCGATCATCAGGTTGGGGACGACCTCCGCTTCCTCGTCGGTCTCGCGGACGATCTTGATCGCCTTGTCGATATCCAGCAGGATCAGCTGCAGACCCTCCAGCAGGTGGAGCTTGTCCTTCTTTTTGTTGAGGTCAAAGAAGGTGCGGCGTCGGATGCATTCGATGCGGAACGCGATCCACTCGTTGAGCAGCTCCTTGACGCCGAGCGTCATCGGGACGCCGCCGATCAGGACGTTGAAGTTGCAGGAGAAGCTGTCCTCCAGCGTAGTCAGCTTGAACAGCTTGAGCATCAGCTTGTCGGCGTCGGTGCCGCGTTTGAGGTCGATCGTGATTTTCAGACCGTCGATACCGGTCTCGTCGCGGATATCGGAGATCTCCTTGATCTTGCCGCTTTTGACGAGATCGATGACCTTTTCGATGATCACCTCGGTGGTGGTGGTCGGCGGGATATTGGTGATATCGATGCAGTTCTCGCTTTTGTCGTAGCTGTAGATCGAACGGACACGGATGGAACCGCGGCCGGTGCGGTAGACCTCACGGATGGTCTCTTCATTATAGATGATCTGCGCGCCGCCGGAAAAATCGGGTGCGGGCAGGGTGGTGATCACATCATGATCCTTGTCGCGTATCAGTGCGGCGGTTGTCTCACATACCTCGCGCAGATTGAACGAGCAGATGTTGGACGCCATGCCGACGGCGATACCGGTGTTGGCGTTGACCAGCACGGACGGGAAGGACGCGGGCAGAAGCGTCGGCTCCTTCATGGTATTGTCGTAGTTGTCGACAAAATCGACGGTATCGCGGTCGATGTCGCGGAACAGCTCGTTACAGATGGGGTCGAGCTTTGCCTCGGTATATCGGGACGCCGCCCAAGCCATATCGCGGGAGTAGAATTTACCGAAGTTGCCCTTGCTGTCGATATACGGGTGCAGCAGCGCCTCATAGCCGCGGGAAAGACGCACCATCGTATCATAGATGGCGGCGTCGCCGTGCGGGTTGAGCTTCATGGTCGCGCCGACGATGTTCGCGGATTTGGTGCGTGCGCCGGTGAGCAGTCCCATCTTGTACATGGTATACAGCAGCTTGCGGTGCGAGGGCTTGAAGCCGTCGATCTCCGGGATCGCGCGCGACATGATGACGCTCATCGCGTAGGGCATGAAGTTCTCTTCTATGGTGGTAACGATAGGCTGTTCGACGATGTCCCCCGCGCCGGCGATCACACCGTTGGCGATCGGTTTGGTTTTGGGTTGTTTTGTTTGCTTTTTCTTTGGCATAATGGTTTCCTTTTGTATTCTGCGATCATAAATCATCGAGAGGCGGCTCAGACGGATCCTTTGACAGACAAACCGTCAGCCCCTCATGTGTCACCTGCGGTGACGCCTTCCCCGCGGGAAAGCCGATATCAAGAAACGTCGAGGTTATCGGTGTAGTTCGCGCCGTATTCGACGATGTAATCCTTTCTGCCCTGCAGGTTGTCGCCCAGCAGTACGTCGAAGATCTCAGCCGTGCGCTCGATGTTGTCGGGCATGACCTTGATCAGGCGGCGGGTAGCGGGATTCATGGTGGTCAGGCTCATCATATCGGGTTCGTTTTCACCGAGTCCCTTGGAGCGCTGGATCGTGAATCTGCCGCTGCCGATCTCCTGCAGGTATTTTTCCTTTTCCGCCTCGGTATAGGCAAAGTAGACCTTATCCTTCGTGGTGATCTCATACAGCGGGGATTCGGCGATGAACACCTTGCCCTCTTTGATCAGATCGGGCGTGAGGCGGTAGATCATGGTCAGCAGCATCGTGCGGATATGGAAGCCGTCGACGTCCGCATCCGTGCAGATGATGACCTTGTTCCAGCGGAGGTTGTCGATATTGAAGGCGTTGATGTCCTTTTTCTTAGACTTGCTCTTCCCCGTGTCGATCTGTACGCCGCAGCCGAGGATCGTGATCAGGTCGGTGATGATCTCGCTTTTGAAGATGCGGTCGACATCGACCTTGAGACAGTTGAGGATCTTGCCGCGGATAGGCATGACCGCCTGAAAATCGGGATTGCGTGCCTGGACACACGCGCCCTTTGCGGAATCGCCCTCTACGATGAACAGCTCGCGCTCATCGACGTTCTTGGAACGGCAGTCGGTGAATTTCGCGATTTTGGAGGTGATGTCGATCTTTGCCGTCAGGTTCTTTTTGATGCTCTGGCGGGTTTTCTCGGCGCTCTCGCGGGAACGCTTGTTGATCAGCACCTGATTGGCGATCTTCTCCGCGTCGAGCGGATTCTCAATGAAATAGACCTCGAGCTGATGGCGCAGGAATTCGGTCATCGCGTCCTGGATGCCCTTATTGGTGATCGCGAGCTTTGTCTGGTTGGCGTAGGAGGTCACGGACGAGAACGAGGAGATCACGATGACCAGACAGTCCGCGACGTCCTGAAACTTGATCTTGCTCTCGTTCTTATTATATTTGTTCTGCTGCTTGAGATAGCTGTCGATCTGATAGACAAAGGCGTTGGAGGTCGCCTTTTCCGGCGCGCCGCCGTGCTCCAGCCATGAGGAGTTGTGGTAGTACTCGGTCACGTTGACCTTATTGGAGAAGGCGACAGCGACATTGATCTTGCATCGGTATTCTTCCTTGTCGTCGCGGTCGCGGCACATCCGCTCGCCGCTCCAACTCTGGACAGCGGTCAAAGCGTCCTCCCCTACCAGCTCGCGGACATGGTCGGCGATGCCCTCTTCATAGTAGAATTCCCTGACCTCAAAGGTGCGCCCTGTCTGACGGCGGTAGATGAACTTTACGCCGGGATTGACGATCGCCTGACGGCGGATCATCTCGATAAAGAAGTCATCGGGGATATTGGTGTCGGTGAAGACCGCGAGGTCGGGCTTCCAGCGGATCTTGGAGCCGGTATCCCGCCCGCCGTAATCCACGGCGTTCAGTCCCCCGATATTGACGCCCTTTTCAAAATGGAGGGAATATTTTTTGTGATCGCGCTTGATCTCCGCGTCCATGTACTCAGACGCGAACTGGGTCGCGGTGAGTCCGAGACCGTTGAGTCCCAGAGAGAATTCATAATTCTCGCCGCTGGTATTGTCATACTTGCCGCCGGCATACATCGTGCAGAACAGAAGCTCCCAGTTGTATGCCTGTTCGGTGTTGTTGTATTCGACGGGGATGCCGCGTCCGTGGTCCTCGATCTCGATCGAACCGTCTGCGTAGGTGGTCAGGACGATCTCCTTGCCGTAACCCTCACGCGCCTCGTCGATCGAGTTGGACAGTATCTCAAAAACGCTGTGCTGGCAGCCCTCGATACCGTCGGAGCCGAAAATGACCGATGGACGCAGGCGGACCTGGTCGGGTCCTTTCAGGACGGTGATGCTGTCGTCGTTATATTTCGGTTTCTTAGTTTTTGCCATTTATGATTCTCCAAAAGAAAATAATATCTGATTATTTGATGCCCTTGAGCTTTTTGATCTGGTCACGCAGGAACGCGGCGTGCTCGAATTCCAACAGCTTAGAGGCCGCCTGCATCTCCTTGGTGAGCTGTTTGATCAGCTCCTGACGCTCGGCGCGCGGCAATCTGCCGACATGCTCCATCTCCTCGTCGGAATGGGTGGAAATCTCGATGATATCGTTGACCTTTTTGACGATGGTCTGCGGGACGATCCCGTGTTCCTCGTTATACTGCTTCTGAATCCTGCGGCGGCGTTCCGTCTCGACGATCGTCGTTTTCATCGAATCGGTGACGGAATCGGCGTACATGATGACCATGCCCTCTGCATTTCGCGCGGCGCGTCCAACCGTCTGGATCAGCGAACGAGAGGAGCGCAGGAAGCCCTCCTTGTCCGCATCGAGGATCGCCACCAGAGAGACCTCCGGGATATCCAGACCCTCTCGCAGGAGGTTGATGCCGACGAGGACGTCGAACTTTTGCAGACGCAGATCGCGGACGATCTCCATACGGCGGACGGTGTCGATATCATGGTGCATATAACGTACCTTGATATCCATGCTCTCGAGGTACTCGGTCAGATCCTCCGCCATCTTCTTGGTAAGGGTGGTGACAAGTACGCGCTGGTTCTTTTCGATGCGCATATTGATCTCAGAGATCAGGTCATCCAGCTGACCCTCTGTCGGACGAACGGAGATCTCCGGGTCGAGCAAGCCGGTGGGACGGATGATCTGTTCGGCAACCACGGCGCTCTTCTCCAGCTCCATATCGCCGGGAGTCGCGCTGACGAACACCGCCTGGTTCAGACGCTCGTAGAACTCGTCAAAATTCAGAGGACGGTTATCGTAGGCGGACGGGAGACGGAAACCGAAATCGATCAGGCTCTTCTTGCGGGCGCGGTCTCCGCCGTACATGCCGCGTACCTGCGGCAGGGTCACGTGGCTCTCATCCACAAACAGCAGGAAATCCTTCGGAAAGTAATCCAGCAGGGTGAACGGAGCGGAACCGGGCGCTCTGCCGGACAGAACGCGGGAGTAGTTCTCGATGCCGGGGCACATGCCGACCTCCTGCAGCATTTCCATATCGTAATGCGTGCGCTGTTCGATACGCTGGGCTTCGATCAGCTTGCCCTTTGAGCGGAAGTATTCCAGCCGCTCCTGCAGCTCGCGCTCCAGCTCTGTCATCGCACGGCTCATCTTCGTGCTGTCGACGATATAATGCGACGCGGGATAGATCGCCGCGTGACGCAGGGTGGCGAGGAGCTCGCCGGTGAGGGGATTGATCTCGGTGATGCGGTCGATCTCGTCGCCGAAGAATTCGACGCGGATGACCCTGTCGGAGGACGACGCCGGAAAGATCTCGACGATATCGCCGCGCACACGGAATTTATCGCGGATGAAATTGACGTCGTTGCGCTCGTATTGCAGCTCGACCAGCTTGCGGATCAGCTCGTCGCGGCTTTTTTCCATGCCGGGACGCAGAGAGATCACCATGTTGCGGTAGTCGATCGGGTCGCCGAGAGAGTAAATGCAGGACACCGACGCTACGATGATGACGTCGCGGCGCTCCGACAGCGCTAAGGTCGCGCTGTGACGCAGCTTATCGATCTCGTCGTTGATGGCGGAATCCTTTTCAATATAAGTATCGGTCTGAGGAATGTACGCCTCAGGCTGGTAGTAATCGTAATAAGACACAAAATACTCGACGGCGTTCTCCGGAAAAAACTCCTTGAACTCAGAGCAGAGCTGCGCCGCGAGGGTTTTGTTGTGAGCAAGCACCAACGTCGGGCGGTTGACCTGCTCTATGATATTTGCCATGGTAAAGGTCTTGCCGGAGCCGGTCACGCCGAGGAGGGTCTGTTCCCTGTTCCCCGCCTTGATGCTGTCGACCAACTGTCTGATCGCCTGCGGCTGGTCGCCGGTGGGCTTGTATTCCGATACCAGTTTAAAATGCTCCAAATGAATCCATCCTAATCAGATTATTTGCGTTTTCTCAATCCAGCAGTCCGGATTGAGCAAGGGAGATGCACTCGTTGTCCGCAACGATGAAATGATCCAGCAGCCGAACGCCGACCAAGGCGAGCGCTTCGCTGATCTCCGCGGTAGTCCGCACATCTAACGACGACGGCAGCGCGACGCCGCTGGGGTGATTATGCGCCAGAAATGCAGTCGCGGCGCCGTAGTTGAGCGCGATGCGGACGATCTTGCGGATGGACAGCCGCGTTTCTTCGAAATTGCCCTCGCTGATAAAACCGCAATAGACCTCTTTTCCCTTTCCGTCCGCTAGCAGCAGCAGCACACGCTCCTGGGTCTCACGGCCGATATACTTTGAGGCAATATAGGCGGGCAGACTGTCAAAATCCAGCGGACCGTCGTTTGAGGTATACTTTTCGCGATAATAGACGCGGATGACGTCAGGGATCAGCTTTAGCAGTATCGCCTGATTCTCCGTCAGTCCGGCGTCTGTCAGCGAATCGATCGGCGCGTCGAAAACGCAAGTCAGCGAACCGAAACGATCGATCAGCGCCTTTGCGATATCGTTGGTGTTCTTGTAGGGGATCGCGTAATACAGCATGAGCTCGAGGATCTCGTGCGGAGCAAAAATGTCAATGCCGCTTTTCAGATATTTTTCTCTCATGCGCGAGCGATGACCGCTGTGATCTGCTTTCTGCATAGTATGCCCCAATCCGAGTGAATCAAAACTCAGGAATCATGCGGGTCAGTCGGTATTATCCCGTCTAAACCCTATATCTAGCCATTTTAAAGCTATCTTAACACAAACTGTTGGGGATTTCAATAATTATGACAGGATTTTAACGAACATAGTTGCGAATAATTCGAAATTAGAAAATTAACAGATACCGATCACAAATGCGGATCGAGTTATCATTTTTCTGTATCCGACATACAAAAAACGGACAACAAAAGTTGCCCGTTCAATGCGTTGATCCTTGAATTATTTTTCTTTCTTAGAATTATACTTCTCTTTGTTCTTTTCTTCTCCGGATTTTGGATCATCCGAAAAATCGTCCTCGATTTTGTCGATCGCTTTATAGGACACGATCAGAGAGATCATTTCATACCCGAACAACGCCAGGATCACTACGATGATGGTTATCAAGCCGTACGGCGTCAGGAAAAAGGAATAAAACTTTCCGAGAAGCGGTATCGTCATCACGTATCTGCCGATGAGCTGACCGTCGGTGATCTCAGGATCGAGCGGCGCTCCTTCTGCGTCGCCCTGCGTCCGGATGAACCATGTACCGCTGCGCTGCTCCGGCTGTTCGACAACACGATGGGTGATCGGCTGACCTGCCAATTCTCCCTCGTATGCCCGATAGGTGATGATATCGCCTTTTTTGATTTCATCCGCCGGCGTTTTGCTGACGATGATCACATCATCCTTTTTCAGCGTAGGCTCCATCGAATAGGAAGCGACCCGATAGAATCGCACGCCGAAAACCGACAGCGAATTGCCTGACGCGCGCATGATGAACATCATGACGACCAGAACGATCAGCACGATCAGGAGGATGGTTGTAAATATATTGAATACTTTTTTAGCCATAAAAGCACTCCGAATAACAGCTGACAAAGTTGCCTGAACACGTCGCGATCATATTACGACATTACTGCAAAAGATCACTCGACGTTTTGAAACCGGCTTTTCTTGCTGTTCTTTTTGCGGTTTTTCTTCTTTTTATTGGAAGTGTTGTCATACTTATGAGGCTTTCTGCGCCTTTTCTCTCGCTTTTTCTCTTCCACACGGCGCTTTTCCTCCTCTTCTTGTTTCAAACGTGTCATGATTTCGCCGAGGTCCTCATCATCTTCCTCGTCATAATTACCGGTCAAAATCTTAACAAGTGTCAGCAATTCATCAAAGAAAATGATAAGCAGTGAAGCAATAAAGACAATCAGTCCCCACGGAGAAAGAAAGAAATCAAAAAAGCGATTTAAAAATTCCAGCTTAGTAACATATTTTGATTTGACCTCAGAATAATATATCTCGCCGTCGGCACGTTCATTTGCATCACCCTTTGTAGTAAGGACATAATCGCCGTGTTTGTTTTTCATCGGAGGAACCACGACACGGTGGGTGACGTCATTATATTCAAACTCGCTTCCGCCCTTAAATGTAATGATATCGTCTATTTCAATATCGCTTGGATCAGATAGCTCTTTGCTGACAATAATATCTCCGACCAATAAGGTCGGCTCCATACTTCCGCTTGTCACTCGTTGTATGCAATAGCCGAATATCGACGGGGTACCGCCGCGAACTCTAATCAGCAAAAATGACAAAAGCAATACAGCGAGGAATACAATCAACAACCAAAAAAGAATCCTTTTTATGATGATAAGCATTCGTTTCCAACGAGGAATCTCCGGACAATCAGAATGCTTATTCTTCTGGTTCTTTTGTACTTCATGATTCTTTGCAATAATCTTCTTTGCTTTTAATACCTTATTATTCAGTCTTTTCCTGTTTTGCGGAGTCTTTTTATTCTTTTTCTTATTGCTTTTCTCAGCTGCGTTATCTATCGCATTTTTCTGAAAACCTTCAGTGTTTTTCAACGAAATCCCCTCAAAACCAGTTCATAATCATAGAAAAAATAACAATCATATTATAATAAAAAAGGGCTGTAAAGACAACCCTTTTTCTGATATTGTTCAGTTGAATTATACCCCCAAATAAATGCCGTCGAGCGTATAAGTAGCATTGGCAGTGGCGGCGCCGTACATCTCATCACCATTCTGGATAAACCAGTATACATCCTGAACGTTCGATTTATCGCCGTTGATTTTATTTTCGACAGTGGCAGCAGGAATCAAAAGATTTGTCACGATCGGAGCGTTCTTGATCGTTGCGGTGGAGTTTTCTATCGCTTTGACCTGTACGGTCGCGGTTGCCTCTTTGGTATCACCGTACTGAGAGGTTACGGTATAAGTAAGTGTTGCCGTAGTGGTAGCTGCAAGATTTGCAACCGGCGTAATTGTACCCGCGTTTGCACCGCTATTCGAAACCGCGAAAACACCGGAATCAGAGGACGAATAACTGATGCCGCTGTTGGACTGATACTGGGAAGAATCAAGCGCGGCCGAAACCGTTTGTCCCGACACCGAAGCAATCGTAAAATAATTGTAATAGGAAGCAATATTAGCACCGGTACAATATTCTTTTCCTGCCCATGCGTTATTATAATCGGTGTATCTGCCGTTGGTATAAAACATCAAGCTCTGAGTCATGGAAAGACCGTCGCCGCTGAGGTTAGAAAAAGTCTGGGTGCGCTGGTAATCATCAGGAACTACTGTTACTGAAAAATACAGCTGATTATGACCACTCGGTAT
>ONAS01000042.1 GCA_900315815.1 uncultured Eubacteriales bacterium | reverse complement strand
CTGTCGGACGATCAGATCCCCGAGCTGTGTAAGGAGATCCGCGAAAAGCTCATCGACGTCGTGTCGGTGAACGGCGGTCATTTATCCTCCAACCTCGGCGTCGTGGAGCTGACCGTTGTGCTTCACCGCGTCTTCAACTGTCCCGAGGACAGCATCGTTTTCGACGTCGGGCACCAGTGCTATGCGCATAAGATGCTGACGGGACGCTACGACCGCATCGACACCATCCGCCGCGAGGGCGGACTGTCGGGCTTTCCGAAGCGCAAGGAGAGTCCCTGCGACGCGTTCAACGCAGGACACGCCAGCACCTCTATCTCCGCCGCGTTCGGCATCTGCAAGGCAAAGGAGCTGTCCGGCGACAGCTCGTACACGATCGCCGTGATCGGCGACGGCTCTCTGACCGGCGGCATGGCGTTCGAGGGACTGAACAACGCCGGCAGATACAACAAAAACTTCATCATCATTCTCAACGACAACAAGATGTCCATCTCCAAGAACGTCGGCGCGATGGCGCGGTACCTGTCGAGCATGCGCATGCAGCCGTGGTATCTGCGGCTGAAATCCGGCACCGAGCGCGTTCTGACCAAGATCCCGCTGGTCGGCAGACCGATCGGCAACGTGCTCAGACGCAGCAAAAGCCGCCTCAAGCACGTGATGTACCGCCATACGGTATTCGACAAGCTGGGGCTGTCCTATTACGGCCCCGTTGACGGACATAACATCGAGGAGCTGACCAACGCGCTCAATACCGTTCGGCGCTCCAAGGACCCCGCCCTGCTGCACGTCGTCACCACCAAGGGCAAGGGATATAAATTTGCGGAAAAGGACGCCGCGTCCTTCCACGGGATCGGCTCCTTCAATATCGATACCGGCGAGCCCATCAGCTCGAAGGAGAATTATTCCGGTGTGTTCGGCAAGGAGCTGTGCCGCTTAGCGGACATGGATAACCGCATCTGCGCGATCACAGCCGCCATGCGTACCGGAACGGGTCTGGCTGATTTCGCCAAGCAGTTCAAGGATCGCTTCTTTGACGTAGGCATCGCCGAGGAGCACGCCGTCACCTTTGCCGCCGGAATGTCGGTGGGCGGGATGCTGCCGGTGTTCGCGGTATATTCGTCGTTTTTACAGCGCGGCTATGACCAGATCATCCACGACGCCGCCATGCAGTGGGCGCATATCGTGATCGGGATCGACCGCGCGGGCATCGTCGGCGAGGACGGCGAGACCCATCAGGGCGTTTTCGACGTCGCTATGCTCAACGCCATCCCCGGCGTGTCCATCCTTTCGCCGTGCTATTTTGACGGGCTGAGAAGCGCGATGCTGACCGCCCTGTATGAGATCGAGGGCGTCGCCGCTGTGCGCTATCCGCGCGGCAGCGAGGGCTATCGTCCCGACGGTTACGGCGAGGAAAGCGTCAACTATGATATCTTCGGCGATGAAAACGCCGATATCCTGCTGATCACCTACGGCAGGCTCTTCTGTGAGGCGGCGCGGGCGGCGGAGCTTCTGCGGGAGAAGGGACTCGAGGTCTGCGTCCTCAAGCTGTGCCGCATCAAGCCGATCGATCCCGAAGCGGTGCGCTTCGCGGCGGGCTTTTCCAAGGTGTATTTCGTCGAGGAAGGCATGCGCAGCGGCTCGGTCGCGGAGACCATGCGCCGTCTGCTGGACGAGCAGGGCTTCGGCGGAGAATATCGCGTCAACGCGATCAATGAAAAATACATCCACCACGCCTCTGTCGCGTCGATCCTGTCAAAGCTCGGGATGGACGCAGAGGGCATGTGCAGGATGATCGGGGAGGACTGCCGATGAAAAAACGACTGGACGTCCTTCTCGTGGAAAAGGGCTTTTTCGAAAGCCGCGAAAAGGCAAAGGCGGTCATCATGACCGGCTGTGTCTATGTGAACAACCAGAAAGCAGACAAGGCGGGCGCGTCCTATGACGAGAGTCTGCCGATCGAGGTCCGCGGCGGGAACGACCGCTATGTCAGCCGCGGCGGCTACAAGCTCGAAAAGGCGATGCAGGTCTTTCCGATATCGCTGGACGGCAGGATCACGATGGATATCGGCGCGTCGACGGGCGGCTTCACCGACTGTATGCTGCAGAACGGCGCCGCGAAGGTCTATGCTGTCGACGTCGGCTACGGACAGCTCGCGTGGAAGCTGAGGAACGATCCCCGCGTCGTCAATCTGGAGCGCACCAATATGCGCTACGTGACCGACGAGCAGGTCCCTGATAAGATCGACTTTTTCTCGGCGGACGTCGCGTTCATCTCGCTGCGGCTGATCCTGCCTGCCGCGCGGGCGGTGTGCGCCGACGACGCGACAGCCGTCTGTCTGATCAAGCCCCAGTTCGAGGCAGGCCGTGAGAATGTCGGAAAAAACGGCGTTGTCCGCGACCGCAGGGTGCATATCTCCGTCGTGGAGGGCATCGTCGACTACTGCCTGAACAACGGCTTCTCGGTGCTGGGACTGAGCTATTCGCCCATCAAGGGGCCGCAGGGCAATATCGAATATCTGATTTATATCCGCAGATCCGACGCGCCGCAAAACCTGCTGACGACCACCGCCGAGGAAGTCGTCGCGGCGTCGCACGACGCGCTGGACGGATAGGACGGCAGGTGAAATGATGAAAATAGGTCTGTTAGTCAATCAGGACAAAAAACGGGCGGTCGAAGCAGCCGAGCAAATCACAAGGATCCTCACACACGACGGGGCGGAGGTCATCTCGTCCAAGGCGTGTCCGATCAGCGGCACGACGGTGGGCGGTACGGCAGAAGAGGTCATCGCCGCGTGTGACATCGCGGTAACGGTCGGCGGCGACGGTACCATTATCCACAACGCGAAATTTGCCGCATTATACGATAAACCGCTGCTCGGCGTCAATCTGGGTCGGATCGGCTTTGTCGCCAATATCGAACCGGATGAGCTGGAAGAGCTCAGACGCCTGCTCACGGGCGATTACCGCATCCAGCGGCGCATGCTGCTGGAGATCACCAAGACCCGCGGCGACGATTCCGTCACCTATACCGCCGTCAATGAGGCGGTCATCCACCGCGACTCCCTGTCCTCCATGGTGGATATTTCCGTGGGAATCGGCGGCGAGCGCATCATCAGCTACCGTGCTGACGGTATGCTGTTCGCGACGCCGACCGGCTCGACTGCGTATTCCTTCTCTGCGGGAGGACCCGTCATCGAACCGGAGATGCGCTGTATCCTGCTGAATCCCGTCTGCCCCCACGCGCTTTCGTCGCGTCAGGTGGTGTTCGGGGAGGACGCCGTGCTGACGGCACGCGTCCATCCGGGCTCGACCCTCAAATGCTATATGACCGTCGACGGTCAGAACTTTGTACCGATGTCCAGCGAGGACATCGTCACGGTAAAGAAATCACCGATGGAATTGCCGTTGATAATTCTGAAAGAGAAAAATTTTTATAAACTACTGAATGAAAAATTGAAGGAGAATCATTAACATGAAAAACAACCGTCATACCAAAATCCTTGAGCTTATCAACAAGTACCCGATCACGACCCAAGAGGAGCTGATTGATTACCTCAGAGCTGATGGTTACGACGTAACCCAGTCGACGATTTCCCGCGATATCAAGCAGCTGAGATTGACCAAGACGCTGCTGCCCGACGGCAAATACCGCTATCAGGCGTCCCCCAGCGCGGAGAAAGGTGCGAAAAACAACTTCAACGCCATATTTTCCTCCTCAGTAGTTACCATTGAACGCGCTATGAATACCGTTGTCATCAAGACCTTCAGCGGCATGGCTCAGGCAGCCTGCGCCGCGATCGATTTGATGGCGTTTGATACCATCATCGGCACCATCGCCGGTGAGGACACCATCCTGGTCATCTGCAGCGACGTGGAAAACGCCGCAAAATGCGCGGATGATTTCCAGGCATACATCGCGTGATGACCGCATTCCGCAGATAAGGATCGTTTTTTATGCTGACTAACCTTTATATCGAGAATATAGCGGTTATCGAAAAAACAAATATCGACTTTACAAGGGGACTGAATATCCTCACGGGCGAGACCGGCGCCGGCAAGAGCATCGTCATCGATTCCATCAACGCCGTGCTCGGCAAGCGCTCGTCCCGCGGACTGATCCGCTCCGGCGCTGACGCCGCGTTTGTCAGCGCGACCTTTGAGGATGTGTCCGCGCTGGTACTCAAAAAGCTTGCATCCATGGGCTATTCCGCCGAAGACGGCACGCTGATCCTTTCGCGTGAGCTGAGCGTCAGCGGCAAGAACAGCTGCCGCATCAATTCACGCCCCGCCACAGTCTCTGCACTCAGGGAGCTGGGCGAGTACCTTGTGAATATCCACGGTCAGAACGACAACCTCGAGCTGATGAATCCCGCTCTCCACATCGTGTACATCGACGCGCTGGCGCAGATGGGGGAGAGGCTCTCCGCGTACCGCGGCGTCTACCGCGAGCTCAAGGCGGTGGAGGAGGAGCTGAGCTCCGCCGAGATGGACGAGGCAGAGCGCCTGCAGAGGATCGATCTGCTGACCTTTCAGGTGACGGAGCTGGAGGACGCGGGGATCACCGTCGGCGAGTACGACGCGCTGACCGCCGAAAAGACCGCTCTGCGCAACCGTGAAAGCATCGTCAAGGAGCTGATGCGCTCCCGCATCGCGCTGGACGGCGACGACGATACCGACGGCGCCCTGAGGATGCTGGACGACGCGGCGAATTCCGTGCTGCATGCGGCGCGGTATCTTCCGGCGCTGGAGAACACCGCCGACCGTCTTTCCTCAGCCCTGTACGAGCTGCAGGAGATCTCCCGCGAGCTGGAGCAGGCGATGGATGACATCGATGCCGACCCCGGCAGGATGGAGGAGATCGAGGAGCGGCTCGACCTGCTGTACCGCCTCAGACGCAAGTACGGCGACAGCGAGGAGGAAATGCTCGCAACGCTGGAAAATTCTAAAAACGAATTAAAGAAGCTCACCGAATACGCCTTCAACCGCGAACAGCTCGCAAACAGGCGCGAGGAGCTTTATCAACAGGCATATTATTCCGCAAAAGAAATATCGACCTATCGTATGGAGGTCGCCGAACGCTTCCGCGCCGATGTGGAGCGCGAGATGGCTTTTCTGGAAATGCCGAACGTGCGGCTCCGGATCAGCCGCGAGGAGGTGCCGCTGAACACCCGCGGCATCGATAAGCTGGAGTTTTTGATCTCCACGAACCCCGGCGAGGAGCCGAAGCCCGTGTCGAAGATCGCCTCGGGCGGAGAGCTTTCACGTATGATGCTCGCCATCAAGACCGTGCTGAGCAAAGCGGATTTTGTGGAGACCCTGATCTTTGACGAGATCGATACCGGTATCTCCGGTTCTGCGGCAGGCAGGGTCGGCAAGAAGCTCAAGCAGCTTTCCGCCGACTGTCAGGCGCTGTGCGTCACCCACCAGGCGCAGATCGCCGCCTTTGCCGACAACCATCTGTTCATCAGCAAGAGCGTCCGCGATGACCGCACCTTTACGCAGGTCACCAAGCTGGACGACGAGGGCAGGGTCCGCGAGCTGGCGCGCATCGTCGGCGGCGAGGAGATCACCGAATCCGCCCTCAATCACGCGCGTGAATTGCTCAGAAGCGCGGAATAAGTCTTTCCCATAGGGGAGAGCGCCCCGAATGCGAAGGCTTTGGGGAATGAAGTCAGAAACAACCGCCAACGTCCCATGAAGAACGGTGTGAATCATGAAGAAATGGATAACCCAAAAACTGAATAAAGACAACGCGCTATCCGTTTCTCAGCGGTACGACCTGCCGATGCTGATCGCCATGCTGCTGGATATCCGCGGGATCACAGAGGAGCAGGATATCATCGACTTCCTCTCGCAGGAGACCCTCACCGCCTCGCCCTTTGAGATCAAGGACATGGATAAGGCGGTCGAGCGCATCCGGCGCGCCTTGGAGGACGGCGAGCGCATCTGCGTTTACGGCGATTTTGACGCGGACGGCGTTACATCCACCGCGCTGCTGTACTCGTATTTGTCCGATATCGGCGCGGACGTGATGTACTACATCCCCTCGCGTGAGTCGGAGGGCTACGGCATGAATCCCGACGCCGTCGCAAAGCTCTATCAGCGCGGCGTCAAGCTGATCGTCACCGTGGACAACGGGATCGCCGCCGTGAATGAGATCGCTTACGCGAAGTCGCTCGGCATCGAAACCGTCATCACCGACCACCATGCCGTTCCCGAGGTGCTGCCCGACGCCGTCGCGGTGGTCGATCTGCACCGCAGCGACTGCGATAGTTCTTTCAAAGAATTATCAGGCGTAGGTGTCGCCTTCAAGCTCGTGCAGGCGATCGAGGGCGAATACGCGGATGTGGAAGGTTTACTGGAAAATTACTCGGACCTTGCCGCGATCGGCACCGTCGGCGATATCGTCCCCCTCAGGGGCGAAAACCGCGTGCTGGTCAAGAACGGTCTGATGCATATCAATAACGGCGACCGTATCGGCGTTGCCGCCCTTTCCGAGGAAGCAGGTCTGACGGGCAAGAGGATCACCTCGGGCAACCTCAGCTTTACCCTTGTGCCGCGCATCAACGCCGGCGGAAGGCTGGGACTGTCCAAAAAGTCCGTGACGATGCTGTTGACCGAGGATGAGGAATACGCGGCGGATATTGCCGCCGAGCTGTCCGCCGATAATACCGAGCGCCAGCAGCTGGAGCGCGAGATCCTGTCCGATATCGACGACATGATCCGCGAGGATCCCTCAATCGTCAACAACCGCGTGATCGTGGTGTACGGCGAGGGCTGGCATAAGGGCGTGATCGGCATCGTCGCTTCACGCGTCAAGGAGGTCTACTCCAAGCCCGCGATCGTCATCACCCTTGACGGCGAGGTCTGCCGTGCGTCCGGACGCTCCGTCAGCGGCTTTTCGCTGATCGACGCGGTGTTCGCCTGCTCCGATCATCTGGTACAGTGCGGCGGCCATCCGATGGCTGTCGGCTTCGGCGTGAAGCGCGAGAACATCGAGCCGTTCATCGACGCGATCAATGCCTACGCGGCAGAGCATCCCGTCCCCGAGCCGACCCTCCAGCTGGACTGCAAGCTCAACCCGGCACAGCTGAGCGTTTCCATGGCGGCTGATCTCGCCATGCTGGAGCCCTACGGCGCGGGCAATCCCACACCGCTGTTCGGGCTGTTCAATATGACCGTCCGCGATATCCGCGAGCTGGGAGGCGGCAAGCACCTGCGGCTGACGCTGACACGCGGAGATGCGACGGTATTCGCCATGCGTTTTTCCACCACGCTCAGGGAATTTCCGTACACGGTCGGCGATGTTGTCGATCTGGCGGTTACCCTGGACGTGAATGTGTATAATAATACAGAGAGCCTGTCCGTCTTTGTCCGTGACATCCGTTTTTCGGGCATCGACGAGGACGGTTATATTTCTTCAAAAGAATTATTTGAACGATTCTGCCGCGGCGACGTCATCACGCCGGACGAAGCGGCGTCCATCACCCCCGACCGCGATGAGTTTGCGGTCGTGTACCGCTTCCTCAGGGCGAACGGCGGCTATCGCTATTCCTTTGATACCCTGCTGTACCGGCTTTCCTGCGGGATCTCCTACGGCAAGCTGCGGGTGATACTGGAGTGCATGAATGAGCTGGGGCTGATCCGCATCTTTGAAGGGATGTACGACAGCGAGATCCGTCTCTGTCAGGTCGAAGGGAAGGTCAACCTGAACGATTCGCTGATCATTCAGAAATTACGGGAGGTATGTGAACATGACTGATGTGATCCATTATCAGGATTTTGACGAGCTGTTGAGATTGATGGACAAAAGCCCCGTCAAATACAACAAGCGAAAGATAAAAAAGGCTTATGAGTTCGCAAATATCGCCCACGGCGACCAGCGGCGCGTCAGCGGTGTGCCGTTCATACTGCACCCGACCTCTGTCGCGTGTATTCTTGCCGATATGGGCATGGATACGGACTCGATCGTTTCCGCACTCCTGCATGACACGGTAGAGGATACCGACGTCACCCTGCAGGACGTTGAGGACAACTTCGGCGAGGACGTCGCTAAGCTGGTCGACGGTCTGACAAAGATCAGCAAGATCAAATATACCGACCGCGAGGAACAGCAGGCGGAGAACGTCCGCAAGATGCTGATCGCGATGAGCAACGATATCCGCGTCATCATCGTCAAGCTTGCCGACCGTCTGCACAATATGCGCACCATCGAGTGCATCAATGAGCAGAAGCGCCGCGACAAGGCGCTGGAGTGCATGGAGGTCTACGCTCCGATCGCGCACCGTCTGGGAATGAAGGCGGTCAAGGAGGAGCTGGAGGACCTCTCTATGCGCTACCTCGACCCCGTCGCGTACGAGGAGATCGAGAAGGAACTGGCGCTGACGGAAAACGAGCGCAACGCCTTTATCGAGGAGATCAAGCGCAAGATCCTCGACAAGATCGGCAATTCCATATCGCACGTCACCATCTCGGGCCGTGTGAAGTCCATCGTATCCATCTACCGCAAGACCATCATGCAGGGCCGCGAGATGAACCAGATCTTCGACGTGTTCGCGGTGCGCGTGATCGTCAATACCGTCGCCGACTGCTACAACGTGCTGGGCATCGTCCACGATATCTTCACCCCGCTGACCAGCCGCTTCAAGGATTATATCTCGACCCCCAAGTCGAATATGTACCAGAGCCTGCATACCACCGTCTTTGATAAGAACGGCATTCCCTTTGAGGTGCAGATCCGCACCTATGAGATGCACCAGACTGCTGAATACGGTATTGCGGCGCACTGGCGCTACAAGCTGAAGATGAAGGGCGGCAAGATGGATTCGCTTGACGAGAACCTCGCGTGGATCCGCAAGACGCTCGAGGTACAGAACGAGGCGGATGACTCCACCGACATCGTCAAGACCATCAAGTACGACCTCAGCTCCAACGAGGTCTATGTGTTCACCCCCAAGGGCGACGTCATCCAGCTTCCGTTCGGCGCGACGGTCATCGATATGGCGTACGCGATCCACTCCGGACTCGGCAACCGTATGATCGGCGCAAAGGTCAACAACCGCATCGTTCCGATCGATTATCAGGTCAACAACGGCGATATCATCGAGATCCTGACCCAGAAGGAGGGCGTCGGCGGACCCAAGCGCGACTGGCTGAAGATCGTCAAGACCAATTCCGCGCGTACCAAGATCCGACAGTGGTTCAAGAAGGAGCGCCGCGAGGAGAATATCATCGAAGGCAAGCAGATGTTTGACCACGAGCTGAAGAAGGCAGGCATGCAGTTTGCCGAGGAGGACCTCGAGGAGTGCATGCAGCCGATCTATCAGCGCCACCACTGCAATACGCTTGACGATTTTTACGCGGCGATCGGCTACGGCGGTATCCAGCTGTGGAAGATCATGCCGCGCGTCAAGGATATCTATACAAGGAAATACCGCAAGACTCCCGAGGATCCGACCCCCATCACCGAGGAGCGTCTGCCCAAGCGCAAGCGCAAGGTCGGCTCCGGCGTGATCGTCGAGGGCGTCGAGGACTGTCTGGTGAAATTCGCCCGCTGCTGCAATCCGCTGCCGGGCGATGAGATCATCGGCTTCATCACGCGCGGCTTCGGCGTGTCTGTCCACAAGCGCAGCTGTACCAACGTCCCGGAAAACCTGCTGGAATGCGAGGAGCCGGAGCGCTGGGTCACCGCGCACTGGGAGGAGGATATCCACGAGAGCTTCCTCAGCACGCTGGAGATCGTCTGCAACGACCGCACCGGTTTTCTTGCCGACGTCACCAAGGAGCTGTCCAACATGCGTATCTTCATCACGATGCTCAACTCACGCGAGCTGAAGGACAATCAGGCGATGGTGACCGTGACCATCGAGATCAACAACATGGATCACCTGCGCACCGTCATGTCGCACCTTGCGCAGATCAACGGCATCGTGTCCATCAAGAGGGTCTAAGATGAAAGCAGTCATTCAGCGCGTGAAAAACGCGTCCGTCACCGTAGAGGGACAGAGGATCTCCGCGATAGGGCAGGGACTGCTGGTACTGCTGGGCGTCGCAGAGGGCGATACCGAGCGTGACGCCGAGGTCCTTGCCGCGAAAATCGCCAACCTGCGGATTTTCAGCGACGAAAACGATAAAATGAACCTGTCGCTGCTGACGGTCGGCGGCGAGATGCTGGTCGTGTCCCAGTTTACCCTGTGCGCCGACTGCAGAAAGGGCAGACGTCCCGATTTCTTTTCGGCGGCTAAGCCCGAGGAAGCGACCCGTCTGTATTTATATTTCTGTGAGAGAATCAAAAACGAGGGCGTACCTTCCGTGAAAACAGGCGAGTTCGGCGCAGATATGCAGGTCGCCCTGCTCAACGACGGCCCTGTCACCATCATCATCGATTCGGGAGATTTGAAAAAATGATCAGAATTTACCACTTTGTTGTCGGCATGATTTCCACCAACTGTTATCTCATCGAGGACGAGGCGACCGGCGCGCTGGCGGTCATCGATCCCGGCGATGAATGCCCCGAGCTGTACGCGCAGATCGATAAAATGGGCGGCAGGCTCGATTATCTTTTGCTGACGCACGGCCACTATGACCATATCCTCGGCGCGGCGGAGCTGTGCAAGCGCTATCATCCGACCGTCTGCGCCTGCGAGGACGAGATGGAGCTGCTGCAGAACGGTCTGTATAACCGCACCTCTGTCCACAATATCCGACTCAACGCGTTCAGCGTCGACCGCATGCTGCATGACGGCGATACCGTCGTGCTCGGCGAAAGCACACTGACCTTTATCCATACGCCCGGGCATACTGCGGGCAGCGGATGCTATCTGGTCGACGACCTGATGTTCTCCGGGGATACGATCTTCTGCGAGAGCATCGGCAGGACCGATTTCGAGACCTCCGACCACGGCGATATGATGCGCTCTGTCGCCCGTATCAAGGCGCTCGACGTCGATTACAACATCTTTCCGGGTCACGGGATGTTCACGACGCTGGAGCATGAGAGAAAGTACAATCCGTTTATGCGGTGATCGGCAGCGGCTGTCAACTGCCAACCAGCAACCACCAACCACCGACTACCGACTGCCAACTGCCAACTGCCAACCATCAACTATCAACTATCAACTGATAATGAACCTGTATATCCAAAACCATAAATACCATTATGAAATGGAAAACCTGACCCGGGCGTTCCTCTTTTCTGAGGACGTCAGGGTCATTCATGAATACGAAACACTCTGCGAGCCGTATATACTGACAAGCGTGACCGATCGGGTCTGCGTCACCGTCAGCGCTGACGGCTGTTGTGACGTTATGGAAGCCCCGCTGTCGGACGACGATGAGCTGACGATGGCGCGGCTTTTGTATGCTCTGCTGTCAAAGCGGTTCGACCGCGAGCTGCCGTGGGGCGTGCTCACAGGCGTGCGTCCGATCAAGCTGTTTTCCACGCTCGCGTCCGAAAACGGGGAAGAGGCGGCGGCGCGGTATTTCCGCGATACGCTTCTGGTGAGCGAGGAGAAAATCGCCCTCGCGCAAACGGTCGCCGCCAATCAGCGGGAATTCATCGCCCGCTCCGGCAAGCGGACGTTTTCGCTGTATGTGTCGATCCCGTTCTGCCCGACGCGGTGCAACTACTGCTCCTTTGTCAGCCAGTCCATCGAAAAGGCAAAGAAGCTGATCGGCGAGTATCTGCCGCTGCTGCTCAATGAGATCCGTTATACCGCCGATCTTGCAAAGGAGCTCGGATTACAGCTCGCATCCGTCTACATCGGCGGCGGTACGCCCACGACCCTCAGCGCCGAACAGCTCGACCTGCTGCTGACGGAGATCGAGGCGGATTTCGATCTGTCGGACTGCACCGAGTTCACCGTAGAGGCGGGACGTCCCGATACCGTGACGCGGGAAAAGCTGCTCGCCCTGAAACGGCACGCCGTCACCCGCATCTCCGTCAATCCCCAGACCTTCAGCGACAGTGTGCTGGAGGCGATAGGGAGGAAGCACACCGCACAGCAGACGATCGACGCGTTCCGACTGGCGCGTGAGCTGGGCTTTGACAACATCAACATGGATCTGATCGCGGGACTGACCACCGATACGCCGGATAGCTTCCGCCGCACGATCGATAGCGTCCGCGCTCTCGATCCCGAAAGCGTGACCGTCCATACGCTCGCCGTCAAGCGAAGCGCGCGTGTGAATGCCGCCGACGCCGAGCGCGAGCACGGCTACACCGAGGAAATGCTAGGCTATGCGTCTGAACAGCTGACCGACGGCGGCTATGAGCCGTACTACCTCTACCGCCAGAGCAAGATGCTCTCCAATCTGGAGAACGTCGGCTGGGCAAAGCCGGGGTATTTCAGCCCCTACAACATCTACATCATGGAGGAGACCCACTCCATCCTCGCGTGCGGCGCGGGCGCTGTGACCAAGCTGCGCGACACCGCCTCCAACCATCTGGAGCGCATATTCAACTTCAAGTTCCCATACGAATATATCAGCCGTTTTGATGAGCTGATCGCGCGCAAAGACCGTGTGAGGAGCTTTTATGACGAGTATAACCGCTGAATCAGCGATTTTCTCAGAAAAATCCACAAATAATCGGCTGATTGTCTGTATAGTTTCAACAGTTAACCAATTGAATTCGACGGTAGGTTGTGATACAATCCTATCAGAAATATCAAGAGCTAAAAAAGCAGTTCGGAGCGTATTGAATGAATAACGACAGTTTAAGTAAAAATACGTCAAAAACCTTTGTCAAGGGCGCAATGATAATGACCGTCAGCATGATCGTTGTCAAGCTGCTCGGCATGTTCTACAAGATCTTCCTGTACCGCATGTACGCGACCTACGACGAGGTTGCGGGCATCTCTATGGGCAGTATCGGCGCGGGTATCCTGGGCAATGCCTACGAGGTCTACACACCGCTGTTTGCGCTGGCAACCGCGGGCTTTCCGATCGCGGTCTCCCGCCTGATCGCCGAAAGCGTCGCCCAGAAGCGTTACCGTGACGTAGCGGTCATCTACAAAACATCCAAGAAATTCTACATAGGCATGGGACTCGCGTGCTTTGCGCTGATGATCGGCATCAGCTTTGTCTATGTGCAGATCATCAACCAGCCGCTCGCGCTATACTCCATGATGACGCTGGCGCCGTCGGTGCTGATCGGCTGTCTGGTGTCTATTTACCGCGGCTACTACGAGGGACAGCGCAATATGTTCCCCTCCGCGGCAAGCGAAGTGATCGAGATGCTCGTCAAGGTCGTCAGCGGCCTTGCGATGGGCTATGCGGTCATGAGCATAGGAATGAACGAGTTTTCGTCCAAGGGCACTGTTTTCGGACAGGGATTCGCCTCCGCAGAGAGTGCGATGAAGACCCTGCTCGCGTTCTCCGTAGCGGCGGCGATCGCCGGTATCGCGATCGGTTCGCTGTCGTCGTTTGCCTTCCTGCGGATTTATTACGCCAAGCGCAAGTTTACCGTTCCCGATGAAATGATGCGCGACTCGGTCGACGCGCGTACCCAGCAGGAGACCTTCAAGATCCTTGTCAAGACCGCGATCCCGATCATCCTCTCCGCGTTTATCATGAATGTCTCCACCACCATCGACTCGGTGGTGATCCAGAATGTTCTGTACAACACCTGTCAGAACAACAGCGAGGGTCTGCTGGCACAGTTTGACCCGAAATATTCCCGGGAGCTGTACAACATGGTGCATCCCGCCGACGGCAGTGAGGTCTCGCTGCATACGTCGCTGTGGGGCTGCTTTGCGAACGCGCTCCCGCTGATGCAGCTGGTCACGACCGTCACACAGGTATTCGGTACCTCCGCACTCCCGAACGTCACCGCGGCTTATACCTCCGGCGACAAAAAGGAGCTCAAGCAGAGCATCGAGACCGTTCTGAAGCTGACGATGATGTTCACGCTTCCCGCCGGACTTTCCCTGTTCGCGATCGCCCAGCCCGTCATCACGCTGCTTTACGGCGGCGGCTTTGAGGCGGAGGTCTCCGCGTCGATCCTGCGGATCATGGGCTTCTCATGTATCGTCGTCGCGGCGTCTACACCGATCATGAGCATGCTGCAGAGCCTCGGTAAGGTCCACCTGCCGCTGATCCTCTGCTCCATCGCGATGGCCATCAAGATCGCGACCAACTTCCTGTTTGTCAGCATGGTCGAGCTGAACGTGACCGGCGCGGCCGTCGGCTCACTGGTAGCGTTCACCTTTGTATTTATCGTCGGCATGTACCTGCTGATCAAGCATTCCAAGGTCAGACCCGACTTTATCAATACCATGCTCAAGCCGCTGATCGCCGGTGTCATCTGCGCGGCTGTCGTATTCGGCGTGTACACCCTGTGCCATATGTTCGTCGGCAATCTCATCTCTCTGGTGGTTTCGATCATTGTCGCTGTTATCGCATATATCCTTGCGCTGATGCTTTTGAAGACGTTCAGCAAGGAAGAGTTATACATGCTTCCAAAAGGTAAAAATCTTGTAACAATCCTTGCAAAAATGCACTTAATAAGGTAATATATACTATATAAGTGGTATTTTGCGGATTTTTTGGAGGTCGCTATGGATTTTCAATTCAAAGACGCATATACTATTTCCGATTTGCTGGAAATCATGCGGATCCTGCGTGCTCCGGACGGCTGTCCGTGGGACAGAGTGCAGACGCATGAGAGCATCCGCGGCAATTTCATCGAGGAGACCTACGAGGTCATCGAGGCGATCGACAAAGCCGATTATACGCTGATGCGCGAGGAGCTCGGCGACGTTCTGATGCAGGTCATCTTCCATTCGATCATGGAGGAAGAGGCCGGCCGCTTTACGTTTGACGATGTGTGCGACGAGGTCTGCAAAAAGCTGATCGTCCGTCATCCGCATGTGTTCGGAAACGTTGACGCCGAAACGCCCGAAGAGGTCCTGCGCAACTGGGACGCGATCAAAATGCAGACCAAATCCCAGGAACAGGTCGCTGATTCCGTGGACGATGTAGCGAAGTCACTGCCCGCGCTGATGCGTGCCCAAAAGGTTCAAAAGCGTTCCGCTAAGTCCGGCATGGATTTTGCGGATGCGGAAGCCGCGGCAGAGAAGATCCCCGAAGAGCTTGCCGAGCTGAAGGCAGCGATGCCCTCCGGTGATAAGGACAGGCTGACGGAGGAATTGGGAGACCTGCTGTTCAGCGTCGTCAACGTTGCCCGCTTTATCGGTGTTAATGCTGAGGAAGCGCTCACCCGCGCAACGGATAAGTTTTCCGCAAGGTTCCGCAGGGTCGAGGAGCTCGCCGCAGAACGGGATATCGACATGAAAACCGCTCCTGAGTCATTAATGGATTCCCTTTGGGAGGAAATTAAATAAACTACGGCTTTTTGCCGAAAATAAATTTTGGAGGAAACTAAAATGAAAAAGACAGAACTCATTGCTGCTGTAGCTGAAAAAGCTGCTATCTCTAAGAAGGATGCTGAGGCTGCTGTAGCCGCTACCTTCGACACCATCGTTGAGACTATCGCCGCCGGCGACAAGATCCAGATCGTTGGCTTCGGTACATTTGAGAGAAGAGAGAGAAACGCTCGTACAGGCGTTGATCCCAGAACAAATGCTCAGATCGAGATCCCCGCTTCGAAGGTTCCGGCTTTCAAGGCAGGCAAGGCTTTCAAAGAGGCTGTCAACAAGTAATCTATCCCATGGCGCTGAAGCCGGCAGGTGATGTCGGCTTCTTTTTTTGCGCTTTTTTTGAAAAAGGGGAGGAGCGGCTAAGAATATTCACCCGCAGCCATCGATTTATATTCATTCTGCAAAAACAGACCAGATTCTAGAACTATGTACGTACTTCGTTTAAAAATCGGCTTATCCGGAGGCTTATATATAAAAGGAAAAGGCAAAAAAATAATGCGAAATACGAATTATAGAGCGATTTTCCGCAGCTTTCCGACAAATATGACACCCATGCAATAAACTTCGACCGAATTTGTTAACAATTGCTTGTGGGTTGGAAGATTCACAAAACAATAGGGTGTCTTATGTACAAACTGCACAAATATTTTCTCGAAAATTGTATCATGAAAATGACAAAATCGATTGTAAAAATGACAAGATTGTGATATCATAGACGACGAAGATTTGGGGTTTCGGAAAACTAATCCACCGCATACCAACTTCCCGGATTAGGCCCGCATTTTCTGAAATCTTCGTCCGAATATCCACACGGCTGATCAAAAATTAAAGGAGGACTGAGATAATTGAGAAGATTTATCAGCGCATTATTAGCCGTATTGCTGGTAGCCTCTATGGCTGTCAGCGCATCCGCGTTACCGAAGCTGGATATTGCTCCTACAGCTGACGGCGATACCTATGTCGTCGCAGGTTCTGAAGCTTCAATTTTCGGCGTAACATGGAATGGCTCAGCGGAAGCGAATGCCATGACATTAGGTGACGACGGCAAGTACAGTAAGGCCTACACCGTAGAAGCCGCGATCAAGGACGTCCAGCTCAAGGTCGTCAAGAATGGCGGCGAGGAGTGGATCGGCGACGCAACCGGCAACAACGTCACCTTCAACCTGACCGGCGCAGGCAGCTTCACCGTAACACTCGATCCCGAGACCAAGGAAATCACCGTGACCGGCGATATCGTTGAGTTCCCGACCGAGTTCACCTATGACGCAGTTTATGCAGTAGGTAACGGCGATCCCGACGGCGATACCTATCTGAACAAGATCTCTTGGAATCCCGGCGCAGAAGAGAACAAGATGAACGAGACCTCCAAGGATGTTTGGGAATACACCACCAAGAAGGGTGAGTATGACCCCAACAAGATGGAATTCAAGTTCGCGCTTGGCTCCTGGACCCACAGCTTCGGTCTTGCAGAAGGCGGCTCCTATGAGAGCGGCGTAGAGACCGACGCAGCCTACAACGGCAACAACATCGTATATGAGACAGAAGAGACAGGTACACTGACTCTGAAGATCGACCTGAGCGGTTTCGACTTTGCGACCAAGACCGGCGCAAAGATGACCATCACCTGGACTCCCGACGAAGAGCCTCAGCCCACCGAGCCCGAGACCGAAGAGCCTCAGCCCACCGAGCCTGAGACCGAAGAGCCTCAGCCCACCGAGCC
>ONAS01000023.1 GCA_900315815.1 uncultured Eubacteriales bacterium | reverse complement strand
AAACGCATCCCGAGGGGGATGCGTTTTTCAGTCTGCGGGGAGGTCGGGCGCGTCAAGACGCCGCTTGATCTCCTGCGCTTTATTGCGGTCTTTATCGGTCGTTTTGTAAAAACAGTAAACGGAACTCAGCAATCTGCGGTCGGTTATTTGGGCGTGCAGTCTGACGTATTCGCAAATTTCCCGGGCGCTGCTGACGTCGCCAGCGCTCACATATGCTTCCAGCAGATTCCTCAACGAACAGAGGGTGTTCGGGTGATATTCGCCCAATACCTCACATCTGAGGTCGTAGCATTCTGTGAGCAAATCAACCTGTTCCCGATAATCGCCGACCGCGCCGTATGCCATCGCAAGATTGTTCAGCATGCTCATGGTCTTCGGATGTTTTTCTCCCAATATCTCATAAAGCGGCTGATAGCATTTCAGATTCAGCTCCAGACTCTTTCGGCGGTTACCGATATGGCTGTATGCCAAAGCGAGATCGAGCAGTGAGGTCAGGGTATCGGGATGGTTCTCACCCAGTATTTCACAGGAAAGCCGATAGGCTTTGTCTGTCAGCACCAGTTCCATCTGATAATCGCCGATTAGACCGTATATCGAAGCCAGCGTATTCAGACAGTTCAGGGTATGCGGGTGCTTTACGCCCAACACTTCCGAAGAAAGCTGAAAGCACATGATCGCCGGCGTCAAAGCCTTTTGATATTCGCCCAGCTGACGGTATGCCAGTACCATATGATGCAGAGAGGGCAGTGTGTCCGGATGCTTTTCGCCCAGCGCTTCACACAAGAGGCGATAACACTCATGATGCAGCTCTAAGCTCCTTTGATGATCACCGAGAGCGCCGAACGCAAACGCAACCTTGTTGAGGGTTTTCAGCGTATCTGGGTGTTTCTTTCCCAATACATCGATTCGGAGCTGATAACACCGGAGCGCTAATTCCATCATCGTTTTATAATCCCCGACGGCGGCATAGGCGAGCGCGAGATCATCCAGCGCCGCAAGTGTCTTTTCGTCAGTTTCGCCGAGGGTGTAATAATAATGATCCAACAGCCTTTGTGCCCATTTGACGGCGTCGGCATAGCTCAGCTCGACGGAGATGCCCTCCGCGTACATGTCGCGCAGACGCTCCATCGCCTCCGGAAGCTCCGCTTCGGCGGCGGCGGTGATCAGCCGTACGCCGCGCTCTTTGTCGATCTCGACGTCGATACCGTCGAGGTAGGCGAGCCCGATCAGGCAGTCGCGCTCCGGATCGCCGAAGGGTTCGTCAGAGGCGTACTGCAGGAGCGGTCGGATGATCCGCGCGTCAAACTCGGTTTCATCGAGGACACTGACGGGTTCGGGGATGTCCTTGTAGCATTCTCTCAGTCCGTCCGGATCGGTAGGCTCCATCAGAACAGGGAGGACGGGCTTGCCGCAGCTTTTGGCCGCGGGATATTCCTCGTCCATGATAAAATTCGGTTTTTCCAGCAGGCGCGGCGTGACCAGCAGGAGCATCAGACAGCAGCTGCTGATGGTGCTCCTGATATTTTCCCGGAAGCTCTCGCCCGGGGTGAGGAATTCGTCGTACCAGATCGCGAGCTTTTCCAATCCGGGGTGTGCGTGGATCATCCGCATCAGCTCGTTCGCACTGCGGCGATCCGTTTTGCGGTAGCTCAGGAAGATGCGGGCGTCAAACGCTTTGCGGATGCGCGCGACGGTTTCCTTGCTGGTCAGGACGGATCGCAGACAGCCGGCCAATTGCTCCGGATAACTCCGCTTGGTCGGGTCGTGATCGTATACGGAGATATACTGCCGCTCGCCGAAGCGCCGCACATAGAATTCGTCGATGCTGTTTTCCGCCATCAGCGGCAGCACGGGGATGTGATTTTTTTCGGCAAAGGCACAGTCCTCGTCCATCGCGCGGTTGGGCTCGGTGAGCAGACGGCAGGTGACCGGGATCACGAACAGGTTCATCGAGCAGAGATCGAGTTCGAGAGTTTCGCCGTCTAGACGGGCAGTCATGTCCTCGGTATAGAAGATCGCGCAGTCGCAGGTTTTGAAGATATCCTCGCAGATCTTGTCAAAAAATCGGTCATAATCCGCGGGGTGGCAGGTAAAGTACACCTTGGGCTTATCCTTGGGACTTGTGCCGCCGCCGGTTCTGAAGCGTAGTTCTGTCATGGGTCTCTCTCGTATCAGTCATAAAGGAAAAGGGTCGGCTTACGGACTGGTGAGCCGACCCGGATATCAATGCTTGCGGTATCAGAATTTTCCGCCGGAACCGCCGAAGGAGCTGCCGCCGGTAGAGTGGGTGCTGCTGCCGGAGGAGGAGCTTTTTTCGCGCTTGGTCTTTGAGATGGTGGAGTAGAGGTAGGTATCGCGTGACTGGGTCACGTTCATGCTGCCGGAGCGGATGTAATTCGCCGCGCCGCGCTGCATGGCAACGGTCTTCAGCTTGGAGCGGAGCGCGAACATGATGATCATCGCGAGCACAAAGCCGATGAGGATCGCCAGCGGAAGCATATACCACTTCAGGTGCGGGGACATATAGTACACGGATTTGTTGATGAACTCCTTGGATGCGCCGTAATAATCGCCTTTTTTAAGGTAGGGCAGGATCGCGTCCTTGATCTCCTCCAGCTCGCTGTCCTTGAGCTTATTGATGCAGTCGCCGTGGGTGGAGATATGATAATCGCGGTTGCCCGGCTCGCCGTTGTCGCAGATCAGCAGGAGAACGGAGTTGTTGTTGTAGTTGCTGATGTGACAGTAGTCGGCGTAGGTCTGGGCGGAATAGCCGTCGAGGCTCGTTGTGGTGTAGATGATGATGTCGCAGTTCTGCTTGTCGCCCTGCTCGCGGGCGAGAGCGGTCAGCTCGTTCACCTGAGCGTCGGTCAGCAGGGAGCCGTTGTCAACGACCAGCCTGCCGTCGCTTGTCGGCTCGGCAGAGGCGGGCAGCACGGCGATCGCCATCAGAAGCATAACGGCGAACAGAAGGGAGCATACACGTTTTGTCATAGTCATCGCACCCTCCTTTACAGCAGCTGCCACAGCCACATGCCGCCGTAGATCACGGCGGAAGCGATGGCGGTGATTAGCGCGCCGACCTTCCAGAATTTGCCCCAGTCGGTAGGCAGGTTGCCGACGAATTTACCGGTCTGGCCGTTCATGGCAAAGGTATACTTTTCTTCCTTGTAGGTGGTGTTGAGGATCCACACCGGATACAGGGCGTATTTGGTCTTGCCGTTGTGCAGACGGATGTTGGTGGATTCGGGGGTGACGGTCGCGTAGCCCTGGACGGTATCGCGGAAGGCGTCCTCGGTAGATGTCTTGACGCGCTCGTTGGCGCGGGCGACGCTCTGCTCGGCGTCGACGTCGTATTTATCGGCGAGATAACCCGCGAGATAGGCGGTCTGGAAATCCACCGCCTGAGAGAAATCGTAGGGCTCGACGCTTTCCATCAGATCGTCCGCCATGCGGGAGGAGCCGTCGACGGGAACATGGTCAAAGCCGATGCCGCCCGCGCGGTAGATGGAATAAAAGCTGGTCTCGGTGTAGTTATACTGGGAGTCCGACCACATGCGGGTGCGGGTGGCGCGGTAGCGGATATCCGCGTCGGCGTCCGCGTCGAACAGCCAGAACGGGACATAGACGCCCTTGACCTCGTCGAGATGGTTTTCGTCCTTGAATACCTTGGGAAGCAGGAATTTACCGAGCAGGTGATTTTTGAGTCCCTCGACAGCCGCCTCCTTGTTGAGCTTGAACGGGATGACGTAGTCGGGTTTCAGGCTGCCCTTGAACTGGTGCATCATGACGACCGGGTTGCCGCAGTAGGGGCATTCGGTCGCGGCGGTGTTCTGGTCACAGATGATCTCGCCGCCGCAGCTGTGGCAGATGTAGGAGCGCAGGGCGTCCTCCTCGTTCTCGGTCCACTGGGAACCGGCGTCGGTATGCCATTCGAGGTCGTTTGCGCCCTCGCTCTTCAGGTCCTCGTCGTAGCCGCGCAGGGACTCGACCTCGAACTCGGTATCGCAGAACGGGCATTTCAGCTTTTGCAGGGTGGTATCAAAGGTGATCGCACCGCTGCAGCACGGACATTTATATTCTTGCAGAGCCAATATGTATCACTCCTTTGGTTAGTTGTCAGCTGGCAGTATTCAGTTGACAGTTATGAGAGATTCAGTGCGTGCGAAGCCCGCCTTACGACCGATAGCTCCAACTGCCTACCACCAACGAAAGAACGCCCTTCCCCTGAGGAAGAAGGGCGTTAGCGTAATGATTATTTCTTGTCCTTGTCGTCGAAGATATCGCCGCACTCAGGGCAGAACTTCGGAGGATGATGCGGATCCTCGGGTTCCCAGCCGCACTTGTCGCACTTGTAGGTGGGAGCGCCCTCGGGCTTTCTCTCGCCGCACTCGGAGCAGAACTTGCCCTTGTTGACCTTACCGCACTTGGGGCAGGTCCAGCCGTTTTCCTCGGGCTTCTTGGCGCCGCATTCCATGCAGAACTTGCCGGTCGCCTGTTTGCCGCAGGAGGGACAGATCCACGCGCCTGCGGCGGGTGCTGCCTGCGCCTGCTGTGCCTGCTGGGCTGCCTGCTGTGCCTGCTGCTGCTGACCGAGCTGGAACAGGCTTGCGGGATTGCTGCCGCCGGCGTTCTGAGCCATACCCATGCCCATGAACGCGCCTACGGCGCCGCCTTCGTTCTTCGCAGCGTCCTGCATCGCCTGCGCCTGAGCGCCGACGAGGTGAGCCGCAGCCATGTTGGGATCGCGGAAGGCAGCGTTGCGCTGAACTTCCTTGAGCATCTTCTGGTCTTCCTCGGGGAGGTCGACGTTCTGGAACGCGATGGACTTGAGCTTTAAGCCGCGCAGCTTGCCCCACTTTTCGTCGAGGATGACGTTGAGCGCCGCGATCAGATCCTCTTCGTGGTTGGGGATATCGAAGGGACGGATCTCCAGGGTGGACAGCTTGCCGAAGCCGGGACGCAGGCTGCCGATGAACTCTGCCTTGAGCTGCTTGTCAAGCTCGGTGCGCTTGTAGTCGCCGCCCGCGAAGTTGCCGCAGACGTTGGTGTAGAACAGGATCGGGTCGCTGATCTCATAGCTGTAGTAGCCGTTGCAGCGGACGCCGACGTCGAGGTCGATGCCGATACGGCTGTCAACAACGCGGAAGGGGACCGGGTTCGCGGTGCCGAACGGGTTCTCCATCATTTCCTTGGTATTGAAGTAGTAGACGCGCTGGTCCTTGGGCGGTTCGCCGCCGTAGGTGAAGCGCTTGCCGATGTTCTTGAAGGTGTTCTTGAGAGCCTCGCCGAACTTGCCGGTGAAGAGCGAGGGCTCGGTCTTGGAGTTGAAGGTGTACTCGCCGGGAACAGCGCAGATCTCTGCGACGATGCCCTGGTCGGTGATAATGGCGCACTGACCGTCCGCAACGATCAGGCCGGAACCGTCGGAGATGACGTTGTCGCTGCCCTTGGTGTTGGATGAACGGCTGGATGTTTTCTTCTCGCCTTTGCGTGCCATGACGTCCTTCGGCAGAGCGTCACAGACGAAGAATTCTTTCCACTGATCGGCTAATACGCCGCCTGCGGAGCCGATTGCGGCTTTAATAAGACCCATAAATATTTCCTCCTATAGATAATATTAAGATATGGATACAATCTTACCAATTCATTATACTACAAAGCAGCCGTGAAGCGCAATAGATAATTTGTAAAGATTATTATGCCGGTTATGTGGCAGATAGCACAAAAAAGCCGCTGTCGTCAGACAGCGGCGGAAGGGGCATGAGTCAGGGAAACAGGTATCTCAGAAAATCGGGGAAAACGATGCGCCAGTACAGCTCATTGTGGACGGCCTTTTCATAGGCGTCGCAGGTGATGTTTTCGGCGGGATAGGCGATCGAGGCAAGATTATCGGGCATGCTCTCAAAGCCGGCGTAGAGGACCTTTTCGAGATCGTCGCCGCGTCCGCAGTAGAGATAGATGCGCGGATATCCGGCGGAGAAGTCCTTTGTCTCGAGATATGCCTTCCAGGTGTCGTTGTCAAACAGATCGAACGCGGGGGACAGGGCGCCGACCGTGCCGAATTTTTCGGGGTGCTCCATCGCGATGTAGAAGCTCTCGATACCGCCCGATGAGCTGCCGCACACGGCGGTGTGATCGCGGTCGGTATAAACGTTGTAATTCTCCTCAATATAGGGCATGACGGTGTTCACGACAAAGTCGCAGAAATACTCACCGTGACCGTCGGCATAGCTTTCGTCGGTCGGGGCGCCGAGGTTGGGGGTCAGCTCGTCGTCACGCCAGCCGTCCATGTTCTCGATGCCGACGATGATGACCTTGTTGTCGCTTTGGGACATCATCGCTTCGGCGCTTTCGGCAACCGCCCAGCTTCCCGTGGAGGTGGCGTTGGGATGGTAAAGGTTCTGGGCGTCGGTCATGTAGATGACGGAATATTTTTCGGGGGATTTCGGATCGTAATCGGCGGGGGTCCAGATCTCGATGCCTTTGTTGCGCTCCTGATACGGGAACTCCTTGCGATCGAACTGCGGCATCGTGCTTTCTTTGCCGTAGGTGAAGGGCAGTTCGCGTCCGGGAGAAAGCTCCCAGCCGCTCGTATAATCATTGAAGGCAAGACGGTCGGATTCTCTTTCGCCGATGGTAACGGTCACGCGGTCATAGACGGACGTATCCGCGTAGCAGACGTAGATCGCGGACTCATCCTCGTCCTTGAGCTTTTCCGTTTCGAACGACGCGACGGCGTCGCCGTTTTTCGGAAAAAAGTTTGCGATGACGGTCTCATCCTTTTCGGCGCGGATATAAAGGGGATGGCCGTCGGATTTGTCGGTCTTCGAGGCGGCGGGCTTTTCAGAGGCGGACTTTTCGGAGCCGGACTTGTCGCTGCCGGAGCAGGCGGCGAGCGTCAGCGCGGTCAGGACAAGGGCGAGCAGCAGGCAGGCAATGTGTTTCATAGGTTCCTCCTTATTGATTATCGTCGGTATCGATGGGCGTATAGCTTTTCGAATACGGGTTCTTGTTGATCGGTCTGCTTTGGGTGGGGATATATCCCTGTGCGGAATAGGGGTTTTTGTTTTCGATCGGCGGTGCGGGCTTCGCGGTGCCTGCCCAGTTCCCGAGCGCGCGGAGGATCAGCATCCAGATCAGCATGTACAGCAGGAAAGCGCCGAAGTAGGCAAGGCAGTACCACCACTTGATATACTGCGGGATGATGAAATACAGGACCAGCAGGATCCAGCCGGGGATGGTCAGTCGGAAATTCAGAAATACATTGAACAGGTAGATCAGGAAAAACGAGCCGACACGGGATGTTTTTTTCATGGGGTTTCCTTTCTGTGCTTACTTTGTCACTTTGCAGAGCGTGTAATCATGACCGTCGGTAAGGGTGAAATCGCCGCAGACGCCCTCGGTGATATATAACCGATCGTCGTCGGTGAGGATAATGAATTCGAAGGTATCGGAATCCCGATACAGCCGGCTCGCCGCGTCGGCGCCCATCACGAACAGAGCAGTGGACAGGGCGTCGGCAAGGGCGCCGTCCTCGCTGCAGACCGTGACGGAGAGAATGCCGTTGTCGACGGGCTCGGCAGTGGTCGGATCGAGGATATGGATATAGCGCTTGCCGTCCTGCTCAAAATATCGCTCATAGCCGCCGGAGGTCGCGACGACGCCCTCTGAACAGCTGAGCTTTCCGAAATAGCCGGAGGGATCATCGGGGTCGGCGACGCCCACCTTGAACGGGGTGCCGTCGGGCTTCTTTCCGTAGAGCAGGATCGTGCCGCCGAGGTTGAGGATCGCGCCGGAGGCGCCGCTGTCGGCAAGGATCTTTTTGCATTCGTCGGCAAGGTATCCCTTCGCGATCGCGCCGAGATCCAGCATCATGCCCGCGGGCATGGTCACGGTGCTGCCGTCGGTCACGACGGCGGAGGAGTCGATCAGGGACGTCAGCTCCCTGAGCCGCGTTTCATCGGGGATGTGATAATCGCCGCTGATGAAGCCCCATTCGAGAACCGCGGGATAGACGGTCGGATCAAAGCCCTCCAGCTCGCCGGACAGATCCAGCGCACGTCTGACCGGGCGGATGACGTCGTCGGAGAGGGCGGCGGTGTGGGTCTGATTGAGGCGGCAGATCTCGCTGTCGGGATCGGCGGAGGACAGCTTTTTGTCCAGCTCGCGGGCGCGTGCCTCGAGCTTTTCGCAGACCTGATCGCCGCCCCATACCTTGAGCGACATGACGGTGTCCATCGCGAAAAAGCGCCGTTCGTCGTTCGTCGGGGCACAGGCGGTGAGGGACAGGATCAGGAAGAGCATCAATAGTGAGAGAAATCGTTTTTTCATGGCTCCATCGTATCACAGAACGGGGGGATAGTCAATCGTTAAGTTAGGAGGAAAGAGAAGTCGGGCAGGGTTCGTAATAATGGTTTACAATTACGGCGGCGGGTGGTAGAATAGGGGTATCACGTTATTCGGAGGATAGGATGAAGTATAAGATCATCGGGGGGATCATCGCGGCGGTCTTCCTGATCGGGGTCGTCGGGTCGGTGCTGGTGCTGACGTCGAAGCCGAAAAACACCGTGCGGATCGTATCGGACGGCAGGACGCTGTACACGATCGACCTGAGCACCGCTGAGGATGAGACCTTCACCGTCGGATACGGCGGACATGAGAATATCGTCGAGATCAGGGACGGACGGATCAGGGTCGCGGACGCAGACTGTCCCGACAAAACCTGCGTCAGGATGGGATGGCTGTCGAACGCGTCGATGCCGATCGTCTGTCTGCCGCATCATCTGGTGATCGAATTCACCGACGATGACGGCGATGTGGATGCCCTGACGAGCTAGAATGAAAGCAAAGAAGCTGGCGGAGCTGGCGCTGCTGACCGCGGCGGCGCTGATCATCTTCGTCGTTGAATTACAGATCCCCTATCCTTTTCCGATACCGGGTATAAAAACGGGCTTTGCGAATATCATAACCGTGTACGCGGTGTATCACTTTCGGGCGCATGAGGTCGCGATGATCGCGGCGGTGCGCATTCTGCTGGGCGCGGTGTTCACCGGCAATTTCATGGCGCTCATCTACAGCGCAGCGGGAACGCTTTTGTGCCTGCTCGGGATGATCCCGCTGAAAATGCTCATCGATGAAAAGCATATCTGGATGACGTCCGTCATCGGCGCGGTACTGCACAACACCGGTCAGATGGCGGCGGCGCTGCTGCTCATGCAGACCCCGCAGCTGCTGTTGTACTATCCGTTCCTGCTGGTGTCCGGATGTCTGGCGGGAGCGTTCACGGGGCTGTGCGCGCAGTATATCACAAAACGACTGCTGAAATACAGAAAGGTGAAAAGATGAAACGATTTTTGGCTTTGCTATTGACGATCATGTTGATGGTCCCGGCGCTGGCGGCGTGCGGGGAAAACTCCGGCGAAAACGATAACGTGTCCGAAGCGTTCACAGAAGTCCCGACCGAGGAAGCGACCGTCGTCAGCGACGAGGTGCGCGGGGACGTCCGCGCTATCGCCGAGGAAAGCTTTGACAACCGCGGTTTCAAGGGCGCGGCGTATCTGGTCTATCACGGCGAGGAGGTCTACGCCGGCGGAGCGGGCAAGGCAAATAAAAAGGAAGATATCGATAACTCCCCGGACGTCGTGTATCATATCGCGTCCGTGACGAAGCAGTTCACCGCGGCGGCGATCCTCAAGCTCTGCGGGGAAGGAAAAATGAGCGTGAACGATACGCTCTTCATGTATTTTCCCGATTATGAGACCGGCGCGGATATCACGGTGCATAACCTGCTTTCCATGCAGAGCGGTATCCCGGATTACGTGCGCGGATACGACGAGAACGGTTACGAGATGGAGATCTCTTCCCAGCCGGTGATCGACGGCGTGGAGGATGACAACAGCCTGGAGGAAAACCGCGACGCGCTCAGAAAATGGATCTTTGCGCAGGAGCTGCTTTTCGATCAGGGCGATCGGTTCAGCTACTGCAACTCCAACTACTTTCTCCTGGGCGAGATCATCGAGAAGGTCAGCGGCATCAGCTATTTTGACTATCTGCGGACAAATTTCTTTGAGCCGCTGGATATGGAGACCGCGGGCTTTATGGAGGATTACGACAAGCCCGACGCGATCGTTGCGGTCGGTTATCACAATACCGGAGCCGCGGATCTGCTCACCTATCAAGGCGCGGCGTTCGGCTGCGGCGATATGATGGCAAGCCCGAAGGATCTGTACAAGTGGACGGTCGCGCTCCATCACGGCAGGGTGCTCAGCGACGAGATGTATCAGCTGATGATCACCGAGCACTGTAAGGGCAGCGAGGGCAACAGCAGCTACGGCTACGGGCTGATGATCGGCAGCACCGGACTTTTGCCGTTTTACTTCCACAGCGGCAGTATCCCGTGCTTTTTGTCCTGCGTGATGTATATCCCGCAGATCGATCTGTATGCCGCGGTCATGAGCAATTATTTCAGCGAAACGCTGATGAGTGCAGAGAAGGATATCACCGAGGGATTTTTGAAAAAAATAGGATTATTGGCAGATACGGAGTAGATCATGGGCTTGTTCAACAATATGAAGGACGTCAAAAAGGCGGTGTGGCTGTATGAGGCTCACTGCTGTTCACACTGCGGCGAGCAGAACGTCAGCCGTCAGAAGATCATTCTGAAATACAGCTATGACGAGATCGCGCTGTCGCGGTCGCAGACACAGAGAAACAGCGCCGCCCTGCAGAAGCTGGACGACGCGGCGCGTGAGATCGCCGAAAGAGCCGCCGACAGAACGGACGTCGGCAAGTATTACGCGCTGAACCTGCTCGGAAAATGCAAAAGCTGCGGGCACAGGGAGCCTTGGTCGCGCATGCGGGTACGGGGCTTTGATACGGTATTCAACGCGCTGGTCGCCATGAGTACCGTCGCGGTGATCGCCGCGGTCGTCGAGCTGTTCATGGACGGGAACGGGTGGATGCTTCTGCCCGCAGTGGGGCTGACTGCCGTGACCGTCGGGATGAAGCTCGCGCAGAAATTCCGCCGCCGCCGCCGCGAACAGCAGATCGCGGCGCTGGATGAGCGATACATACCGTTTTTGACGGAGGACGAGACGGCCTTCAGGGAGAGATTCCCAAAGGCAGACATCGAAAAGCTGACGACCGTTGAGCCGTCGGGATATTATCAGGTTACGGATCCATAAAAAGAGTAAGCCCCGCAGAATGAACTGCGGGGTTTTTCATACGTTATTACAGCATCAGATCACAGACGAGATCGGAGATCTCGGCAGGGTTGTCGATGGTCAGTCCGCTGACCAGCCGTGCCTGCGCGTAGAGGATCTTGCTGTAGTCGCGGAGCTTGTCCCTGTCGCTTTCGAACAGGGCGATCAGCTTTTCTCTGATCGGATGATCCACGTTGATCTCAAGGACGGTCTCCGCCTTGATGTGCTGTTCCTCCGCGCCGGGCATTTTGTTGAGGATCTGCTCCATGCCGACGGATACCGCGCCCTCGGAGGACAGGCTCACGGCGTGGTTGTGGAGGGTATTGGTGAACTGGACCTTGGCGACGGCGCCGCCGAGAGAATCGCGGATAAAGGTGAAGAGATCAGCGGCTTCCTCGTTGGCTTCCCTGAGCTTTTCCTTGTCCTCGTCGTCGGCGAGATCAAGGTTCTCGGTGCAGACGTTCAGGAATTCCTTGCCGTCGTATTCGCGCAGGATCTGCAGAGCGAATTCGTCGATGTCCTCGGTCAGGTAAAGCACCTCGTAGTTATGCGCGAGGACCGCCTCGACCTGCGGGAGGAGAGAGATCTTTTCGACGCTCTCGCCGACTGCGTAGTAGATCTTTTTCTGCTCCTCGGCGGTGCGCTCGACATACTCCCTGAGCGTGGTCAGCTTGCCGTCGTTGGAGGAGGTGAACAGGATCAGATCCTGCAGGGTGTCCTTGTTTGCGCCGAAGGAGGAATAGATGCCCCACTTGAGCTGTGCGCCGAACGCCTTGAAGAATGTCTCGTACTTTTCGCGGTCGGTCTTGAGCATCTTGGAAAGCTCGGAGGTGATCTTCTTCTCCAGCGCCTTGGCGATGATCTTCAGATGGCGGTCGTGCTGGAGCATTTCGCGGGAGATGTTGAGCGACAGATCGGAGCTGTCGACCAGTCCCTTGACAAAGCTGTAATGATCGGGGATCAGCTCCTTGCACTTCTCCATGATCATGACGCCGCTGGAATAGAGCTGCAGGCCCTTTTCGTATTCGCGGCTGTAGTAATCGTAGGGGGTATGGGACGGAATGAACAGCAAAGCGGTGTAGTCCGCGGTGCCTTCCGTCTTCTGGCGGATGACCCTGATCGGGTTTTCGTAGTCGCCGAATTTGTCTTTATAATAGTTATTGTAGTCTTCGTCGGATACCTCGGAGGGAGACTTCTTCCAGATGGGGATCATGGAGTTGAGGGTCTCGTCCTCCTTGACGGTCTCGTATTCGTCGGAATCCTCCTTTTTGTGCTGATGCTCGATCAGCATGCGGATCGGGTAGCGGATGTAATCGCTGTACTTTTTGATCAGCTCGCGGATGCGGTAGGTCTCCAGATACGCGCCGTATTTTTCGTCCTCGGTGTCATCCTTGATATGCAGGATGACCGTGGTGCCGTTCGTTTCCTTATCACAGGTCTTGACAGTGTAGCCGTCCGCGCCGGAGGATTCCCAGATGTACGCCTCCTCTGCGCCGTAGGCGCGGCTGAGGACCTTGATGTTGTCGGCGACCATGAACGCGGAGTAGAAGCCGACGCCGAACTGACCGATGATGTCGATTTCCTCCGACTGGTTTTCTTCGCCGGTCTTGAAATCAAAGGAACCGGATTTGGCGATCGTGCCGAGGTTGTTTTCCAGTTCGTCCTTTGTCATGCCGCAGCCGTTGTCGGAGATCGTCAGGGTGCGCGCGTCCTTGTCGGCGGTGATGCGGATCTCGTAATCGGCGTGGGTCAGGGTGACGCTGCTGTCGGTCAGAGAGCGGAAATAGAGCTTGTCGATCGCGTCGCTCGCGTTGGAGATCAGCTCGCGCAGGAAGATCTCCTTATGGGTATAGATGGAATTGACCATCATATCCAGAAGCTTTTTTGATTCGGTTTTGAATTGCTTTTTAGCCATGATGATACCTTCTTTATGCTTTCTTTATGCTTTAAACTTGCAAGTCCTATTATAATACAAAAATTAGCACTGTCAAGGCGAGAGTGCTAATTTCTTGTGAACTTTGTGTAAATTTTCGGATCCCGGGTCTTCGGACAAGCGTCTCGGCGGCATTCTCCACAGTCAGAAATGACCGAAGACCAGGGCGCAGACAGCGTAAAGCAGCGGCTGATGGATCAGATAAATGATCAGGCTGTGTCTGCCGATAAAGCTGAGGGCGGGGACGTCATAGCGGAAAACGCCGTCGCGGCCGCGCTCCTTGATGAACCGCCAGAGAAAGTACCCGAAGATGAACAAAAACAGCCACGGGATCAGCGGGAAATAATCGGCGGAGAAGAAATCCCGCGACGGAAATCCCAGAAAGGCGAGGTACTTGCAGGAGTACAGACCGTCGGGAAGCGCAAAAGCGGGCAGGGAAAAGAAGCCGACGGAGCCTTTGGGGATGTTGAAGGTCACGGCGAACAGCAATACGGATGACGCCATGCCCGCAAGCGGCGGGATGCGGTCGAACAGACTGCGCAGGGCATGGGTGATCATCATCGCGCAGCCGAGCAGATTCAGCACGCCGAACCAGATCTGCTGTGACGGCATGATCAGGACAGATACGATCGTGATCAGAAAGCCGAGCAGATTCAGGATGACGCCGCGCTTGTACGGATGGCGCGAGAAATTCAGCGCGATGCCGGACACGATCACAAAGGAAAAGCTGATGGAACGCTCCCACAGGATCACGGCGGGATATGTGTACCACACGGCGTCGATCTCATAAGCGACGAAAATATCGTAGCACAGATGGTAGACGATCATGCTCAGGATCGCCAGCGCGCGGATCACATCTATCAGGTTGTAGCGGTCGGAGACGGTTGTCGGTTTCATGTTCCTTATTGTAGCGGATGACGGAGGAAAAGTAAATATGAAACCTGTCGGTTTTTCACACAGTTTTCACACAAGGAACATAAAAGGAACAGATTGACAGGATAAGATATGGCTGTACAAAGCGAAAAAGGAGTGACCACCCCTATGAAACAACACAAAAAAACACCGGCGATCCTGCTGTCGGTACTGCTCACGCTCGGCATGATCGTCCCGACGCTCGCGGTCAGCGCGGCAGACACGGGATCGGACACAGCGACCCGTCTGATACTCGGTGACGCAGATCTTGACGGCGTCGTCACGGTACTCGACGCGAACAGGATCCAGCGCTATCTTGCCGATATGGCAGAGCTCGAGGGCGACGCGCTGCTGACGGCGGACGCGGACGCGGACGGCGACATCACCATCATGGACGCGACGGCGATCCAGCGATGGCTGGCGGATTATGACGACGGTCATCCCATCGGCGAGCCGATCACAAGCGAGACGCCGACAGAAGCGCCGACAGAAGAACCGACACAGGCACAGACCGAGGCTCCGACTGAGGCACAGACGCAAGCGCCGACACAGGCGGCAACAGAGCCTGCGACCGAAGCGCCTACGGTTCCGACAGAGGTGACCGGGGACGAGTGGAAGGAAAACACCGGCACCATCGTCCTTTCCGATAACGGGATCACCGTGACCGGCGACGGCGCGTATGTCGACGGCAATACGGTCATCATCACCGAGGGCGGCGACTGGGAGGTCACCGGCAGCTGCTCGGACGGCATGATCTATGTGAACACCGGAGAGGAAAAGGACGTCAACGACAAGGTGAAGCTACGACTCAACGGGATGAGCCTGACCAACCCCGACGGTCCCGCGATCTACTTTGACCGCTGCAAAAAGGCGTTCATCACGCTGGAAAGCGGCACCGTCAACACCGTATCCGACGGCGCGAGTTATTCCTCGACTGTTCAGGAGCATGTGATCGGCGGCGTGACCTACAGCATCGACGCGTCTGCGGCAAAGGGAGCGATCCACACCGACGATACCCTTGAGATCAAGGGAAAGGGCACGCTGATCGTCAACGGCAGCTACAAGCACGGTATCGCGACCGACGACGATATCCTGATCGAAAACGGCGTGTTTGAGATCACCTCCGTCAAGGACGGCATCCACGCGAACGATGATATCACCGTCAGCGGCAAGAATATCGAGATCACGATCGACACGCAGTCCGACGGTCTGGACAGCGAGGGAACGCTGAATCTGGAGCTGGTCAAAAAGCTGACCGTCAACGGCACAGGCAAGGCGATCAAGGCAGACGGCGACATCACTGTCGCGGGCGGCGTCTATATCTGCACCACCGACGACGACTGCATCAACGGCAACGCGGCGGTGAATCTGACAGGCGGCACCTATGAGCTGACCTCCGGCGATGAGGCGGTCACGGCGGCGTCCGTGCTGACGGTCGAAAATGTCGATCTGACGGCAAATACCACCGGCAAGGGCATCAAGGCGGGATCCGACCTGTATGTCAACAGCGGTACGTTCAGCATCACCTCGGGCGACGACAGCGTCCACTGCAACGGCAATATCACCATCCGTGACGGCAACTTCAGCATCAGCTCCGGCGACGACGGCGTGCATGCCGATACGACCCTCACCATCGAGAACGGCACCATCAACATCACCAAGAGCTATGAGGGACTTGAGGGCAACGACGTGATCATCAGCGGCGGCGTCATCAGTCTGGTCGCCTCCGACGACGGCATCAATGCCGCGGGCGGTCAGGATCAGAGCTCGCAGGGCGGCAGACCCGGTCAGAATCCGTTCCAGCCCGGTACCGCGTCAAATAACTCCATCACCATCAACGGCGGTGAGGTCTATGTGGTTTCCTCCGGCGACGGGATCGACTCTAACGGCTCGCTGAGCTTCAACGGAGGCGTAGTCGTCGTACAGGGTCCGAACAGCGGCGGCAACTTTGCGGTCGACGCGGACGGTACGGTCGGCTTCAGCGGCGGCACGGTGGTCGCACTCTGCTCCTCGAGCGCGATGTGGAAGGATATCACCCGAAAGACCGGCGGCTCGGTCTATAACAAGAGCATCGGAAGCGTCACCAAGGGCTCGACCGTCTGCGTCACCGACAGCAGCGGGAACGTCCTCGCGGCGGTGGAGAGCCGGCTTTCCGGCAATCTCGGTATCCTGTTCTACACAAGCGGCAGTTCATCGCTTTCCGACGTGAAATTCGTCACCGGCGGCACCTATAACGGAACGCTGAACAGCTGCGGCTACGGCACCGGCGGTACGGTATCGGGCGGCACGAGCTATTCGCCGTCCGCAGCGTCCGGCGGCGGCACTCAGCCCGGAGGTCCCGGCGGCAGATGGTGAGCCGAAACAGAAAAAGGTATATGAATCGAATAGAGAAGTCTTTATAGAAAAGAGAGCCGACGCGGTCTGCGTCGGCTCTTTGTCTGTCATATGACAGTCGCTCATTTTTTCGGGGTGCATGCGTTTTGCGGGATCGGGCGCGCCGACGGCGGCGCATGCCGGGATCACTTCACGGCTTCCTCCACGTCGATATGCAGGTAACCGTTGAGTCCCTTGAAGCACAGCTCGTTGATGTTCGCGCTGATCTCCTCGATCGGCAGACTGCGGTCGGAGTTGAACCAGCTGCGGTAGACCGCGACAAAGCCCGTCACCATGAATTCCAGCATCAGCTCCATACGGCTTTCGGAAATATCGAGGTACATCTGCAGGATACTGCGGGTCTTTGCCTTCAGCAGGTCGACCAGCTTTGCCGAGAGGCTGAGGTTGGAATTCATGCTCAGCAGATAACCGAAAAAGTCGATGTCCGTGTTGATGACAGAGGTGATCTTTTCGAATACCATGTACGGCGAGGTAGCGTTGCTTCTCAGATCGATCTCGGTCAGCGCCTCGTCAAAACGGCGGACGATATCGTTTTCGATCTCGTCGACGACCTCATAGATACCGGCATAATAATTGTAAAAGGTCTTGCGGTTGATGTCCGCCTCGGCAGCGATGTCGGAAATGGTGATGTCGTTGATATCCTTTTCCGACAGGAGCTTGGCAAAGGCGTTCTGGATCGCGCGTTTTGTTTTGATGACGCGGCGGTCGACCGCGCGCTCGGATTTGTGCATAGGACCCTCCCTGCGAAAAGCGCTAAATAGACACGTGTGGTTTAAGATACAAATTGTGACTTTCCTGTGGCAATTACGACACTGACAATCGTTATTGCCGTTGCGTTTTTGCTACACAGTGTATTATATTATACAATTGGGGTTAAAGTCAACAAATCCGGGTGATTTTGTTGACTAACACAAGGATATGGAGAGCGTATTATGACAAAAACCATTGACGGATTGATGTATCTGAACATGCTGCGCGGCGGCGCCGGAAATCTCGGCGCGAACCGTACGGCGGTGAATGATCTCAATGTTTTTCCGATCCCCGACGGGGATACCGGCGACAATATGTATATGACCATCAACGCGGGCGCGTCCAAGACGGCGGAGAGTCCTCTGCTCGGCGAGGTCGCGATGCACGCGGCGCGTGAGATGCTGTTGGGCGCGCGCGGCAACTCCGGCGTGATCCTGTCGCGTATCTTTGCGGGTATCGGCAAGGGTCTTGAAAGTGAACAGAAGGCGGATACCGCCCGCTTTATCTATGCGCTGCAGCAGGGCGTCAAGGAGGCCTACCGCGCCGTATCGACGCCGGTGGAGGGCACCATCCTGACCGTTTACCGCGAAGCGGTGGAATACGCCACGCGCAGGAATGCCGACAGCTTTGAAGCGCTGTTCGACGATCTGCTGACAGAGCTTGCGGCGTCTTTGGAGAGGACGCCCGATCTGCTGGACGTGCTGAAAAACGCCGGCGTGGTCGATTCCGGCGGCGCGGGCTTCGTCTATATCGCAGAGGGCATGAAGGCGGCGCTGGCGGGGCTGGAGTTCGGCGCCGAAGCAGCCGGCACCGCGCATCCCAAGAGCGTGAATCTGGACGCCTTTACCGAGGACAGCGAGCTGGAGTACGGCTACTGTACCGAGTTCCTGCTGCGGCTCCAGCGCTCGAAGATCGATATCGACGGCTTTGATCTCAACGCCTTTATCGGATGGCTGAATTCGGTCGGTGATTCGGTGGTCGCTTTCAGAGAGGGGACCATCGTCAAGGGCCATGTGCATACCATGAAGCCCGGCGATATCCTGAACCACTGTCAGCAGTACGGCGAATTCCTGACCACCAAGATCGAGAACATGACGCTGCAGCACAACGAGGCGCACGGCAGCACCGGCTTCAAGCCGAAGAATAGCAAGCCGAAAAAGCCCTACGGCATCGTGACCGTAGCGGCGGGAGAGGGTCTCAAGGAGATCTTTACCTCGCTGGGCGTCGACGCGGTGGTCGACGGCGGCCAGTGCATGAATCCCTCTGCCCAGGATATGCTGGATGCGTATGAGGCGGTCGGCGCGGAGACGATCTACGTCTTTCCGAACAACTCCAACATCGTGATGACCGCCGAGCAGGCGGCGGAGATGACACAGAATACGGATATCCGCATCATCAAGACAAAAACCGTCGGCGAGGGCTATGCCGCGATCTCGATGTTCGATATCACCGTCGGGGATACCGACGCGGTGACAGCTTATCTGAATGAGATCATCGAGGGCGTGGTCACCGGTATCGTCAGCGTCGCGTCGCGCGACGTCGAGGGCGCGGTGGAGGTCGTCAAGGGCGACTACATCGGCTTTGTCGGCGACGATATCTATGTGGACGAGCCCACGCCGGAACAGGCGATGCTCGGGCTTTGCGAAAAGCTCAGGGCGGGAAGCTATGACGTGATGCTGATCCTGGCTGGCGAGAACGCCGACGCGGAAAAAGCCGCGCAGATGTATGAAACGCTGAAGCAGCAGTACAGACGCACCGAGATCATCATGCTGCAGGGCGACCAGCCGATCTACGATTATATTATGATTCTGGAATGAATGACCGGGAGGCAAAGCGATACTGAACGCGGGCTTGCCGCGCTGCTTTGCACCTCACAATGACATACAAAAGGAGAATTGCTATGCTTGTACTTTTTACCGACACCGATACCGATCTGACCCCCGCGGCCGCGAAGGAATACGGTTATCACCTGATCAGCATGCCGTACGCGATCGACGGCGAGAACATCTATCCCTATGAGGACTTTGACGAGTTCGACGCGCACGCCTTTTATGACAAGCTGAGAAGCGGCGTTCTGCCGACCACCTCGGCGATCTCGACCCAGCGCTATATCGACTACTTTGAGCCGTTCCTCAAAAACGGCGACGATATCCTGTATGTGCATTTTTCTCGCACCATGACCGCCACCTTTGACAACATGGACAAGGCGATCCAGGAGCTGAAAACCAAATATCCGGACAGGACCGTCTATACCATCGATACCAAGGGCATCACCCTGATGTCGCTGATCATCGTCAAGGCGATCGGCGATCTGTACAAGCAGGGCAAGTCGATCGAGGAGATCATGGAATGGTCCAAAACGGAGATCGGACATTACGCATGCTACTTCTTTGCGGATGACCTGAAATTCTTCCGCCGCAGCGGCCGCGTATCCGGTCTTGCGGGCACGATGGGCACCCTGCTCGGTATCCGTCCGATCATTTATATGAACGAAGAGGGCAAGATGGTCTCCGTCGGCAAGGAAAAGGGCAGGATCAAGGCGATGGAGCGTCTGGTAAGCTATGTGGAAGAGCTGGGCGACGACGTGAAAAATCACCCCGTCCTGATCGGCAACGCGGACGCTCCGGAAATTGCCGAGGAGATCGGCGCGATGCTCAAAGAGAAATTCGGCGACGATCTCATGATCGAATATATCTCTGTCAACCCGACCGCCGGCAGCCACTGCGGCCCCGATACGGTCGGCGTGGGATTCCGCTCCAAGGCGAGGAGCCTCTGATCGGGTGGACCCGGAACAGGCGGGGGGCTGAGCCCCTGACCGATACTATGATTCCGCAGTCGCCGGGCAAATGTCCGGCGGCGGTTCCTTTTCAAAAGGAGCCTTTGGGAGAGTGAAAAAATGATCCGCATCAAGGAAGTAACAACCAAACAAGAGCAGAAGCGCTTCATCGATTTTCCGCTCGAGCTGTATAAGGGCAACGACTGCTTTGTGCCGCCCCTTTACGGCGACGAGAAAAAAATGTTCAAGCCGGACTTCGTTTACAATGAGACCTGCGATATCATCAGCTTTTTGGCATATGACGGTGAAAGGGTCGTCGGCAGGATCCAGGGGATCATCCAGAAGGACGCGAACAGAAAGAACAACGAAAAGCGCGTACGCTTCAACCGCTTTGACGCGATCGACGATCAGATCGTCGCCGATGCGCTCTTTGCGGCGGTGGAGGAATGGGCGCTGTCTAAGGGCATGGATACCGCCTGCGGTCCGCTGGGCTTTTCCGATCTGGAGAGAGAGGGTCTGCTGATCGAGGGCTTCGACCAGCTTTCCACCTTTGAGGAGCAGTATAACGCCGCGTATTATCAGAAGCTGATCGAAAACTGCGGCTATGAAAAGGAAGTCGACTGGACGGAATCCAAGCTGTATCTGCCCGATGAGGGCGCAGAGACGCTGGAAAAGATGACCGACTTCGTTATGAAGCGGTACAAGCTGCATTTCGGCGAGGCGAAAAACGTCAACGACTTTATCGAAAAATACAGCGACGAGTTCTTTGCCCTGCTGGACAAGGGCTATGAGGATATCTACGGTACCGTGCCGTTCACCGAGGGCATGAAGAAACAGCTGATCACCTCGTTCAAGCTGATCGTCGATCTCAAGCACGTAGCGGTCATCCTCGACGAAAACGACAGGGTCATCTGCATGGGCATCTGCTTCCCGTCCATCGCGAGAGCGGTACAGAAATCAAAGGGCAAGCTCACGCCCGCGGCGCTGGTGCGTCTGCTCAAGGCGATCAAAAAGCCTGAGATCATCGATCTGGGACTGATCGCCGTTGAACCGGAATATATGAACCGCGGCGTATCCACGATATTCAGCACGGAGCTGATCAAAATGCTCAGGCGCGACAATATCAAGTACGCAGAGACCAACCTGAACCTGGAATCCAATTTCGCGATCCAGAACCAGTGGAAGCGGTTCAAGGAAGTCAAGCATAAGAGAAGAAGAGCGTTTGTAAAGAAGTTGGTATGATATGAAACTGATAGCAGACTGCTTCGGCGGCGACAAAAGCCCCTCGGCAAATGTTGAGGGAGCGGTACTCGCTTTGCAGGAGCACGAGGATCTGACGCTGGTGCTGACCGGCGACGAAAAGACCGTCAAAGAAGAACTGGCCCGTCTCGGGTACAGCGGCGATCGGATCGAGATCGTCCACGCGCCTGAGGTGATCACCGGCGAGGACAAGCCGACCGATGCGATCCGCCTGAAAAAGGAAAGCTCGATGATCAAGGCGATCTCCATGCTGCGCACCGAAAAGGATATCGCGGGCATGGTGAGCACCGGCGCGACCGGCTCGCTGATCGCCGCCGCGACCCTGCGCATCGGACGCATCCGCGGCATCCGCCGTCCGGCGTTCTGTCCGATCCTGCCGACCATGACGGGAGATATCGTGGGCGTGTGCGATTCCGGCGCGAACGTTGACGTCACCGCCGAGATGCTCTTGCAGCAGGCGATCATCGGCAGCGCTTATCTGAAATACGCCTACGGCAAGGAGAATCCCCGCGTCGCGCTGCTGAATATCGGCGTCGAGAGCGAAAAGGGCGACAATCTCCGCAAGGAGGCGTATCCGCTGCTGAAAAACTGCGCGAGCATCAACTTTGTCGGCAATATGGAAAGCCGCGATCTGCTGTCGGGCAATTATGACCTTGTAGTATGCGACGGCTTTTCCGGCAACGTGCTGTGCAAGGCGACCGAGGGCACCGCGATGGAGCTTTTGAAAAAGCTCAAGGAGCAGATCTTCTCCAAGACGAGGTACAAGCTCGGCGCCGTGCTGCAAAAGCAGATGTTCAAGGATTTCAAGGACATGATGAACTACCAGAACTACGGCGGCTCGGTCCTGCTCGGGTGTGAAAAGACCATCGTCAAGGGCCATGGCAGCTCCAACGCGACCGCGGTGAAGGTGTGCATCAATCAGGCGTACCGCATGTCGGGCGGCGCGATGAACGAGGAGATCCGAGCGGCGCTGGACAGTCTTGAACAGCCGTAAAAAATCATTTGCATTTTTGACGGTTTGCGTGTATACTGGTATCAACCCATTTTGAGAAAGGAACACCGATATGTTTGAAGACGTCAAAAAGATTTTAGTGGAACAGCTTCACTGTGACGAGAGCGTGGTCACTCCCGGCGCCTCTATCAAGGAGGACCTCGGCGCGGACAGTCTGGATATCCTCCAGCTGCTGATGACCATCGAGGAGGAAAACGGCATCGTCATCCCCGACGAGGAGCTTGCGACCTTTGAAAAGGTGCAGGATATCGTCGATTATCTGGAAAGCCGGAAATAATAACCGAAAAAACGAATGCCTCTGACGGTTTGCGTCAGAGGCATTTTCTGTGATTGCGGGTCGTCGGGGATCACTTCAGCGCGTTGTTGCCGATCAGGCGGGCGATCTTGCCGATATCGGACTTTGATTTGAATTCAAAACGCGCGGTGAAGCGGTTGGAGAACATGACGAACAGCTCGGTATCGGGGAACAGCTCGCCGAAGCCCGGCGTCTGCACCGTGAAATACTGGATGCGCGCGTAGGGCAGAGAGGTGAACGCCTTGCGGGTGCCGGTCACGCCCTGGATATCGATCGCGATGATACGGTAGTTGGTGAATACCAGCTGATCGCGCACGCTGTGGAACGCCATCACCGCTTCCTCGCCCTCGATCAGCAGTCCCGCGACGTCTTTGCGTATGGAATCGAGCTTGATTTCTTTCAGATTGAAAACGGAATCCTTATTGAAATTGACTGACATGGGGGTACCTCCTGTTTTTCCGGTTTTTTGTCAACTTTATGATACTATATCCCGCGCGGGATTTCAAGAAGAATCTGCGGGGTGTTTTGATATGGAGGTATCCCGTGATCGATCAGTGCGGCTGAAATCCTATTCCCGTTCGGATACGGCGAGCAGATGTCCGGATAAGCCGATGATCTCCTCGTGCGTGTCCATCATACGGACGGTGGTCATCAGAGCTTCGCGGGAGGCGTCGTTTTTCCACAGCTCGTCCAGATCACGGACAAGCCAAGCGCCGCCCATGACCCCGTGAACGACAGAGTCGGAAAAGCCTCCGGCTTCAAGCTCTGCCTTCAGGGCTTTAGCCGTGTGCAAATGTGAGCTGCCCAGCCCTTTGTAGATCTCTTTGCCCGGATTGACATGGCACCCGTCGCGCAGCTCCCGATCCACCATGGCAAGGAATCCCGGATCCTCCAGCCAGACTTCTCCGTGTTCGGGAGAGTACCGGGTGATGTTGTCAAGCAGGACGGAAAACGGCGTCAGCGCCGCCGCGAAAAATACGCCGCCTTTTTTGAGCAAACGGACGCTCTCCCGGATCGCTTTGATCCTTTCACCGTAGTCGGTGATATGATAAAGAGGTCCCATCAGCAGGACCGCGTCGGCGCTGCTGTCAGCTTTCGGGATACGGCGCGCGTCACAGACCCTGCTTTCCGCAAGCGAACAGCCGGGATACTCTTCTGCAAGCTCCCTGCTCAAGCGGATGTTGGTTTCGGATAGATCAAAAAGATGTACCTCGTATCCCTTAGAAGCGAGCCACCAGGAGTATTCTCCGTATGCGCCGCCGATATCATAGATGACCGCGGGAGGCGCCGGTAGGTTTTCGAGCAAAAGCTCTTTGGTGCGTTCAAATTCGATCAAGCCGATACCTGTCCTCAGCCTGTGGAACTCTCTTCCGGATTCGTAATATGCCAGTACGGCTTTGTCTATTGTTTTCATAGTTATCTCCTTTCAGATAATGACGGTATTGTCGGACTGTTTCTTCTTCATCTTTTCCGAATTGTCGTTGAGCGTATCGTACGGACATGATTACTCCTCCTTTCAAAAAGAAAACCGGTCAGAAGCCGAAAAGCTGCTGACCGGTTGCCGAAATTCTATCATTACGCGCGCAACAAAACAAGCCAGCTGTCAGGATCGACATTGGCCTGCTGTTGATTCATTTTGCTGTCAACAAAATACATCATTGCTGCATTCCTCCGTAATTTGGTATTCATTATATCACCTGAGTGTGATGATGTCAAGGAGAAATGCCGCTTTTGATCAAAATGCCGCCGATCCGCCGATCCGCGGAAATATTGAGAAAAGATATAGTCATCACGCATGATTTGTGATATGCTGTAAGCAGCAAACACAGAATGAAGGATAACGGAGAGGAAGGATCGATATGAAAACAAGGAGACTGCTCGGCGTGCTGATGACGGCAGCGCTCGTCCTGTTGTTTTTTGCGGGATGTCATACCGAAAACTCGGAACAGACCGAAACGACAGACCCTGCACAAACGTCACAGCGAAGCGACATCTACCGCTTTGAGGATTACGAAAACAGCGAGGTTTTCAATATCAAAAAGGTCGATCTGAGCGAAAACTACGCCCGGCGGTGTGTCTCATACAATTTCGACTACCTGTCGGACGGCCTGAAGATCGAGGGCTATCTGTCCATTCCGCTTTCGTTCATCGAAACGCAGAAGCCGGGCAAATGCATTCTGTTCAATCGCGGCGGCAACGAGCATCTCGGCGAGCTGGAGGATGAAACGACCGCCATTGTCTGTTCCGTTTTCGACCGCATCGTCATTGCGTCCCAATACAGGGGCGGCGGCAGCTCTCAGGGCAAGGATGAATACGGCGGCGACGATCTGCATGACGTCATCAAGCTGATAGATCTGTGCGAAAACTATTTTTCATTTGTGGATATGGATGATTTCTGCGCTGTGGGTATCTCCCGCGGCGGGGTCATGACATACCCGGCGGCAAGACAGGACAAAAGGATCAGACGCGTCATCTGCATCAGCGCCGAAAGCGATCTGATCGACGCGTATGAGACCCGCGATGATATGAAGCTGGTTTTGCTGAATGCGATCGGCTGCTCGCCGGAGGAGGATCCTGCCGAATACGAGAAACGATCGGCGATGTATTGGGCGGATGAGATCAAAGTCCCTGTGCTTTTGATCCACAGCAGGTACGACGAACTGGTCTCCTATCGGCAGTCGGAGGAATTGTACGAAAAGCTGAAGGACAGCACCGACTGTACCATGATCTCGTACGAGGATGATAAGCACTGCGTCATCCATCCGGAGGATTATCAGACCATCCGCGACTGGCTGAATCAGAAATAGACGAAAGCACTTGCTGACTGAAGTATGATACCTCAAAGCGTTGGGTAAAAGTGCCGTCCAAAGAGCTGAGTGACGCTATGGTAGACGCTTTTAAGGACAAGTTAGATTAAGATTGGAGTATATGTATGACAACAGCTGAATTGGTTATAGCAATTGTGATGTTTGTAATAGCTGGAATACTGATATTCCTTAGCATACGAAGTTTCTTGGAACGTGGCTTTGTATTGAATAACGCATATATTTATGCATCTAAAAAAGAACGTGATTCAATGAATAAAAAGCCATATTATAGACAGACTGCAATCGTGTTTTGCCTATTGAGTTTAGTCTTTATTATCATTGGACGATCGGTCATTCTTCGGAACAGCAAAATAGAATTGCTTCAAATACCCGTTATAGCAGGCGCAATCATATATGCTGTTGTTTCCACAATACGAATCAATAAACAAACAAAGTTATAATAATACTCTATGTACGCAAGCTCATAATCTAAGTCCTGAAACGAGATCACCTTTTTGTTCCAAAAAGAACGCCATAGTGATTTGCTCTCATTCGCCGTGACTCGGATCAGCCATTTTCTGATATGGTCGTCGTTTTCAAAACCAACATTGCTTTTCAGCAGCTTTATAAAAACATTCTGCGTAATATCCTCTGCGTCACTTTTATTGCCGCAAAAGTTCAATGCCGAGCGGAATACAACATCAGCGAATTTGTCAACGATCCGATTGAATTCGGAAGAATCCACAACCATCACTCCCATTTCCGGTACAATACAAAGACTATTATACCATATTCCCTTATTTTCAAAAGCTCTTCAATAATACAACGCTTTTAATCAGGGAACACCTTTTAACTGTGGAATCAATGATTGTTTTATCGCAAACGTAACTTCATATCCACGATCATTTGAAACATAATCAGGTTCAGAGGCTTTTTCATCTCCTCTGCGGAGATTATTAACTCCACAAATCCCTTTCAAAAACTGTTTTGCTATTCTTTCAGATACAGACTCAAAATCATTTTCTTCTTTTGCTGAATCAAAAAAGTGTGGCGGTATTGATAGTGCTAACAATTCTCCTAATCGCAATCCGCACCAATAGAGCATTTCAAAGGCATAATATGAAACGTTTTTATCCATCATTGCTTCGGCAAACCTGAG
>ONAS01000045.1 GCA_900315815.1 uncultured Eubacteriales bacterium | reverse complement strand
GCTTGATGCCGGTACAGCCGATGGAAAGGCGGTTCATTTCCGCTTTTCTCAGAGAAACATTGTGCTCCTCGCAGTATTTTTTGACATAGCCGTAAGCGGTCTTATCCTTGACGGTAGAGATCGTACCCGCCTTAAAGACGTTTTCTCTGCCGAACAGCTCTTCGGTATAGCGGTGAGAAGCGCTCTGCTGCTCGCCGGAGAAGTTCAGATCGATATCGGGGACCTTGTCGCCCTTGAAGCCGAGGAAGGTCTCAAAGGGGATCTCGTGACCGTCGCGCTCCATCGGCTGACCGCATTCGGGACAGTTCTTGTCGGGCAGATCGAAGCCCGAGCCGTAGGAGCCGTCGGTGATGAATTCGCTGTGCTTACAGTTATTGCAGATATAATGGGGACAGAGCGGGTTGACCTCGGAGATACCGGACATCGTCGCGACAAAGGACGAGCCGACGGAACCACGGGAGCCGACCAGATAGCCGTGCGCCTCGCTGTCCGCAACCAGCTTCTGTGCTGTCATGTACAATACGGAATAACCGTATGTGGTGATCGCGTTCAGTTCCTTCTCCAGCCGCGCCGCTACGATCTCCGGCAGGGTATCGCCGTACTTTGCCTTTGCGCGGCTGTAGGTGATGGAAACCAGCTGCTCCTCCGCTCCCTCGATGAACGGCGGGAAATTGCCCTCGGGGATCGGTCGGATGTTCTCACACATATCGGCGATGGCGTTGGTGTTCTCAACAACGACCTCATACGCCCTGTCGCCGAGATAGGAGAATTCCTCCAGCATTTCGGCAGTCGTGCGGAAAAACAGGGGCGCCTGCTGATCCGCATCCGTGAAGCCCTGCGCAGCAAGCAGGATCTTGCGGTAATCCGCGTCATGCGGATCCATGAAATGCACGTCGCAGGTCGCGACGGTCGGCTTTCCGAGACGGTCGCCGAGCTTCAGGATCGCGCGGTTGACGGACTGCAGATCCTCTTCGTCGGCAAACGCGCCGTCACGGATCAGAAAAGCGTTATTGCCGTTCGGCTGGATCTCCAGATAATCGTAGAACTGAGCGATCCTTTCGATCTCATGAGGGCTGTGACAGCCGACGATCGCGCGGTAAAGCTCGCCTGCCTCACACGCGGAGCCGATGATCAGTCCGTCCCTGTATTTCATCAATTCCGATTTCGGAATACGCGGACGTTTATAGTAATAGTCAAGATGTGATTTAGAAATCAGCCGGTAAAGGTTCTTCAGACCGGTTTTATTCTTGACAAGAATTATCTGATGATAGGTCGGAAGCTTTTTGAAGTCGCCCCCTCTCACCTGCTTTTTCAATGTATGTACGTCATGGATGTCCAGACGCTCTGTCAGCAGACGGCAGAGATTCAGGAAGATATTGGTCAGCATCTCCGCGTCGTCGACCGCACGGTGGTGGTTGAACTTGCCCAGACGGAAATACTTCGCCAGAGTATCCAGCTTCACGTTCGTGATATTCGGCAGGATCGAACGCGCGATCGCGACCGTATCGATCGACGTCAGGTCATATGAAACGCCCATATTCTCGCACGCCTTGCGGATAAATCCGGTATCGAACGGAGAATTGTGCGCCACGACGACCGCGCCGCCGCAGAAATCGAGGAATTGGTTTACCGCTTCGCTCTGGGACGGAGCGCCTGCGACCATACTGTCGGTGATGCCGGTCAGCTGGACAACCTGAGCGGGGATCGGGCGTTCCGGATTGACAAAGGTCGAGAATGTATCGACGATCATGCCGTCCTTGATCTTGACGGCGCCGATCTCTGTGATCTTGTCATGATACGCGTAAAGACCGGTGGTCTCCAAGTCGAAGCAGACAAAGGTACCGTCGAGCGGTTCGTTTTTGTCGCCGTCAACGGGCGAGCAAAGATCATCGATAAAGTACGCTTCCGTACCGTAGATGACCTTGATATCGGTGCCGTTATCACGCAGACTTTCCGCCGCGTGCATCGCGTCGGGAAACGCCTGAGCGACGCCGTGGTCGGTGATGGCGACAGCCGTGTGACCGAATTGCGCGGCGCGTTTCACCAGCGTACCGGCGTCATTGACTGCATCCATCTGCGACATGTTGGTATGCATATGAAGCTCAACGCGCTTTTTCTGCGCCTTATCGACGACCTTGACCTTTTTGACAGTGGATATGGAGCGGGCGCTGATTACGGTATCGCCCGCAAATTTATCAAACTCCACATCGCCGGAAACGATGATGGCAGAGCCTTTTCTGATTTGTTCAAGAACCTTGCAGTTCTGGATGGAATCAAATACCTTGACGGTGACTGAACCGGTATAATCGGTGATATCATAGTTGATGATATTTTTATCACCCGAACGGGTCACCTTGGTTTCTGTTGCGAAAACATCGCCCCAAACGGTCGCGCGACCGGTATCATAAGCGATTTTTTCGATAGGCATCAATTTGCCTTTTGTCACTCTTCCGTATAAGGGAGTGATCGTGGAAGGGATGATCTGCGGATACAGATGATCGCCTTTTCTGATTTCGATTTCTGTTTCTTGTTTCTTTTCTGTTTTTGTTTTTTCGTCATCCTCAAAGAGATGTGTCAGCTCTTCAAGCTTTTTGCGTTCGATTTTCTTTTCGGCATTCTGGATACTGTCGACGAACGCACTGTCGTTCGCCTTGATCTCGGTAACGCCTCCGAATCCGATCTCAAAACGCAGACCGAATTCTTCGAAAATGAAGTCGCTGAGCGCCTCACGGAAGCCCATCGCCTCCAGAAGTCCCGCACCGCCGTGCGCCAGAATGACGGTCAGTCGATCCTCGCCGGCTTTTTCCAGCTCAGCGTCATTGAGGGAGCCGTTATAGCTGGGCGTTTCGGCACGCATCGCCTCGATGATCTCGCTGAAATAGTCCAAGCGGAACATTTCGGGCGCGTATCGGACATGAACGATCGCTCTGTCCGCTCCGACATTTCCGTCAACGATCGCTTTCTGCAGGGCAAAAACCGCCGATCTTCTGACGATGGACGCCGGATGGACCGTGAGTGTGATGATCCTTCTTTCTCTGTTGATCCTGATATTGCTCACAGGCGCGTCACTCAGCGCAGGGTCTATCGGAACGTCGTACTGTGAAAATATATCCGAGAGTGTTATCATTATTTTCCTTTCAACATTTTTTACTACATTTTTTCGATTTCCTGAATTAATACGTCAATCAGCTGATTTTCGGGAACCTTCGCAATGATTTCGTCTTTCTTGAATACCAAACCCATACCGTCGCCGCCGGCAATGCCGATATCAGCCTCTTTCGCCTCGCCGGGACCGTTCACGACACAGCCCATGATCGCAACGGTGATTTCTTTTTTGCAGTCTTTCAGGCGCTGCTCCGCCTCGTTCGCCAAAGCGATCAGATCGATCTTCGTTCTGCCGCAGGTCGGACAGGATACAAAACGAATGCCCTTCTCCCCCATGCCGACGGATTTGAGGATATCCTTGGCGGCATATACCTCTTCGACGGGATTGTCGGTCAGTGAAACGCGGATGGTATCGCCGATGCCGTCAACCAGCAATGCGCCGATGCCGACAGCGGATTTGATGATGCCCATACGCTTTGTGCCTGCTTCGGTGACGCCGAGGTGCAGCGGATAATCACAGCGCTGAGCCGCCAGACGGTATGCCTTGACCATCGTCTGTACATCGGAGGACTTCATCGACAGGACGATGTCGGTAAAGTCGAATTTCTCCAGCAAAGATGCGTGATACAGCGCGCTGTCGCAAAGCGCCTCGGCAGTCGGATGACCGTACTTTGCCAGGATATGCTTTTCCAGCGAGCCGGAATTGACGCCGATGCGGATCGGGATCCCGTGCGCCTTGCAGGTGTCTGCGACCGCCCTGACGCGATCGTCGGAACCGATATTGCCGGGATTGATGCGGATCTTATCGACGCCCGCCGCTACGGATTCCAGCGCGAGCTTGTAGTTGAAATGGATATCCGCTACGATCGGCACGGATACCGCGTCCTTCAACGCGGCGATCAGACGGACGGCGTCCATATCGGGGACCGCCGCGCGGATGATCTGACACCCCGCCGTTTCCAGCTCCTTTGCCTGAGCGACAGAGCCCTCGATATCCGACGCAGGCTTGTTGAGCATCGACTGCACCGATATCGGCGCGCCTCCGCCTATCTTCAAATTCAAAGCAGTAACCGATTGCTTACTACCCATAATGAAATCCTCCGTTAAACAGCTGCCAGATATCCTTGACAGCAATCACTGCCGTCAATCCCAGCAGCAATACCAGACCGACGGTATTGATAATCGATTCGACCTTTCTCGGAACGTGCTTGTGGAAAATCGCCTCGATCAGCAGCATCAGGAATCGTCCGCCGTCAAGCGCCGGGAACGGCAGCATATTGACAACGCCGAGATTGATGGTGATGATCATCATGACATAAACGATGGAGTTGACCGCGCTTCCGAAGCCGTTGGTCTCCAGACTCTTCGACGCGACGTCGGTCACAGCCGCCGCCAGACCGACCGGTCCGGACATTTCATTGATCGAAAACTTTCCGGTCACCAGTCCTGCAAGTCCTCCCCAGACCATACGCACGACCGAAACGGTTTCCTTGAAGGTCTCCTTGATGACGGTACCGACGTTTTTCTCCAGCGGCTCCACATAGAAGTCCAGCTGCATCTTCGGCTTGCCGTCCTCGGACTGCAGTGTCATGAGATCGACGTCCTTCAGCTCCACCTTCTGTCCGTCGCGCATGACGGTGATGTCGCTGCGATAACGCTTTCTGACCTCCCGAAGCTCGATCTCGGGATACTTCGCGAGCTTATCCAGCCCCGCAAGCTCCGTGAGCTTGTCACAATAGGAGCAGAACAGCTTGTAGGCTTCTTCCTTGCTTTCGGCTGCGGCGATCTCCGGCTGCGCCTTGCGGATGACCTCCGCCATTTCGGAATCCTTCTCCTGCGCCACCTTTTCATCCATCTTGCCGAGACACTCACGCGCATAGACCAGCAGATCAAACGCGCAGTCCTCTTTATAGATCCCCAGCTCGTCGCCGGATACTTCCTGAACCGGCATCGTATACAGGGCAAAGTAAAAATCGATATAGGTATTAACGCCGTAGCCGTTGATCGCAACGATCTTGTCGCCCTCCTGAAGTCCGGACACGGACGAGAAGGAGCCGGGCATAAACATTGACACCTGAGTAGACGCGATGCTTTCCTGCGGGATCAGGTTGATCAGCATGAGGATCAGCCCCAGCACGATATTCATAAATGCGCCTGCAACGACGATGATCATGCGCTTCCAGATCTTGACGTTGTTGAATGCGCGGGGATTGTCGCTTTCTTCATCCTCGCCCTCCATCGCGCAGTAGCCGCCGATGGGAAACAGCCGGAACGAATAGGTCGTCTCTCCCCTGGTAAAACCGAAAAGCTTGGGGCCCATACCCAGTGAAAACTCATTGACCTTGACGCCGCTTTTCTTCGCGGCGATAAAATGTCCACCCTCATGCACAAAGATAATCAGCTCAAATAACAGTACCGCAATCAATATCAGAGCGATCGTAGTCAGAACGGCGATAATATCATCTCCAAATCAAGTTATTTCACATAGTTCTGCGCGAATTCGCGCGCCATCGCGTCTGCCGCAAGAACGTCATCAAGGCATTTTGCGCTTTCGACCCTGATGTTCTCGATCGCCGCAGATACGATTTCTCCGACATCCAGGAACGAGATCCGATGCTGTCGGAACATCAGATTAGCCGCCTCATTGGCGCCGTTGGCGACCGCGGGATACAATCCGCCCATTTTGATCGCTTTCTTGCACGCCGCAAGGCACTTGAAGGTTTTGTCGTCCGGTGTGTAGAACGTCATCCGGGACAGCTTTGTCCAGTCGATCTCCGGTACCAGCGACGGATAACGCTGCGGATAGGTGATCGCGTACTGGATCGGGATGCGCATATCCGGCTGCCCGAGCTGGGCAAGGATCGAATTATCGGTGAATTCGATCATCGAGTGGATGATGCTCTCTCTGTGAACGACGACCTCTATATCATCGGGATCGGTATCAAACAGCCACGCGGCTTCGATGATCTCGAGTCCCTTGTTCATCATCGTCGCGCTGTCGACCGTGATTTTCGCGCCCATATCCCAGTTGGGATGCTTGAGTGCCTGCTCAACGGTGACGTCCTTGAGCTCCTCAGCCGTTTTGCCGAAGAAAGGACCGCCCGACGCGGTGAGGATGATCTTTTTCAGTGATTTTTCCGGCGGGGCCGCCTGTAAGCACTGGAATATCGCGGAATGCTCGCTGTCGACCGGATAAAGGGTCACGCCGTTTTCTCTGACGGCATTCATGACCAGCTCTCCGCCGGCGACCAGCGTTTCCTTATTGGCAAAGGCGATATTCTTCTTTGCCTTGATCGCTTCCAAAGTCGGCGCCAGTCCGACCATACCGACCACGGAGTTGACCAGCAGATCCGCGTCGTCATGGCAGATCTCGAAAAGTCCCTCCATCCCGGAAAGCACCTTGGTATCGGTATCGGCGATCTTGATTTTCAGTACCTTCGCCTTTTCTTCATCGAACACGACCGCCAGCGCGGGCTTGAACTCGCGTATCTGCTCTTCCAGCAGTCCGATGCTTGAGTAAGCCGAAAGCGCGGTGACGCCGAGCCCCAGCTTTCTGCAAACCTCAAGGGTCTGTGTGCCGATAGAACCGGTGGAACCCAATATAGATAAATTATGTACCATAGCAATCCATCTTAAACAATGATCGTCACAAACTGTGAGATAATGAAAACAACAGGCGAACAGAGGATAACCGAATCGAATCGGTCAAGCAGACCGCCGTGACCGGGCATGATCGAGCCGAAGTCCTTGATGCCGCAGCTGCGCTTGAGCACGGAAAACAGCAGATCGCCGAAAATGGAAATGACGGAGTTCAGCAGACCGATGATCGGCAGGATCCAGTACGTAACGGTGACGCTGCCGTAGATCAGCTGGAATACCAGTCCGAACAGCAGCGGTGCGACCGTTCCGCCGATCACGCCGGCAACAGCGCCCTCGACCGTTTTCTTCGGACTGATGACAGGACACAGCTTGCGCTTTCCGATAGCACTGCCGACAAAATAAGCGACCGTATCGGAGATCCACGGGATACCGACGATCAGAATCACCCAGAAGGACGGGCGGTAATTCAGCGCGCAGGAGCGGATCGCGAACGTCGACATAGAGATCGACAGCAGCAGAACGCCCGCAAACGCGAAGATCACATCGTCGATCCCGGTCTTTTCATGATCGACAACGGTAATCACGGCCAGAGTCAGCGCGAACAGATAGTACGGGATATAGCGGAACTCGGTGTATGAGAGCACCGGAATCAGCAAAGCGAACAAAAGGCTCGGAATGATGATCTTCAGATTCTTGTTCAGTTTCTTTGCCGAAAGGTATTCCCCGCACATTATCGTGTTGACCAGCGCGATCGCTATCGTTATCACGATACTGTTCATCTCTCCGAAGATCAGTACCGCAAGGAAGACAATGATCGCGACTCCTGCCGTAATTAGCCTTGTTTTCATGACTGTTCTCTCCTGGTGTATTCCCTCATACTCCGCCGAACCTTCTGTTTCGGTTGGCGTACTCTAACAGAGCCTGATTCATATGCTCCTCCGTGAAGTCCGGCCAGAGTACGTCCATAATGACATACTCGCTGTAGGCGGACTGCCACAAAAGGAAGTTGGAGGTTCTGTGTTCCCCGCTCGGACGGATGATCAGATCCGGGTCGGGCTGACCCTTGGTGTACAGATAATCGGAGATCGTTTGCTCATCGATCCCGTCCGCGCTGAGCGCTCCGTCCCTGACGTCGCGCGCGATATCCCGAACGGCAGTGACCAGCTCGGCTCTGCCGCCGTAATTCATCGCGAGATTCAGCACCATACCGTCACGGTCTTTGGAGATCTCTTCATTCTCCTCCATGAGCTTCAGCATTTCCTCAGGGAAAGCGGATCGGTCTCCGATGAATTTCATCACGATGTAATCATCTCTGAAATCCCTGAGCGCTTCCTCCATATACTCCGTGAAAAGGTTCATCAGGGCGCTGACTTCATTATCGGGTCTGCGCCAGTTTTCCGTAGAAAAAGCGTAGACCGTCAGGTATTTGATGCCGATATTGCTGCAATAGCGGGCGATCTTGCGGAACGTCTTTGCACCGGCGGAATGACCGGCGGAACGGGGCAAGCCGCGTTTTTTCGCCCATCGGCCGTTGCCGTCCATGATGATACCGACATGCTCAGGCATCTGTATCTGTGAGATATCGGTTGCCTGAGGCTTTTTCCAATGAAACAAAGCCATCTTAAATCTCCATGATCTCTTTCTTCTTCTTTTCCGCCAGAGAGTCGATCTCCTTGATGAAGTTATCGGTTGACTTCTGAACCTTCTTCTCAGCTTCCTTGAGGTCGTCCTCGGTCAGGTTGCCGTCCTTCTTCATCTTCTTGAGCTTTTCAATGGTGTCGCGGCGCACGTTGCGGATCTGGACCTTGCTGTCCTCGGCGATGCGTGCGATATCCTTGGCGATCTCTTTACGCTTATCCTCGGTGAGAGGCGGGAAAATCAGGCGGATGATCTTGCCGTCATTCTGCGGATTGATACCGATATCGGACATCTGAATGGCTTTCTCGATCTGTCTGAGAACAGAAGCGTCCCACGGCTGGATGGTAAGGGTACGCGCTTCGGTCACGGAAACAGCCGCCAGCTGATTGATCGGAGTAGGCGTTCCGTAGTAATCAACGGTCACCTTTTCGAGAACCGCGGGGTTTGCTCTTCCGGCGCGGATCGTCTTGAACTCGTCGACAAGATGGTCGATACGGCGCTGCATACGCTCGTCGTTCTTTTTTAATACCTCTTTCATGGGATATCCTCCTTTATGTGAATTAATTAGTAACTAAGGTACCGATACCGGCATCGCATACCGATGTGTAAATGTTATCGGGATTCTTGATGCTGAACACCAGAAGACCGATGTTGTTATCCTTGCAGATGGCGGCGGCGGTGGAATCGATGACCTTCAGATCCTTCTCGAGGACCTCCTGGAAGGACAGCGTATCGTAGCGCACCGCGTCGTCACAGGTGTTCGGATCCTTATCATAGACGCCGTCGACCAGCGTCGCCTTGAGAATGATCTCCGCTTCGATCTCAGCGGCTCTCAGCGCCGCGGCGGTATCGGTCGAGAAGAAGGGATTGCCCGTGCCGCATCCGAAAATAACGACTCTTCCCTTTTCCAGATGACGGATCGCGCGGTTGCGGATATACGGCTCTGCGACCTGACGCATGGAGATCGCCGTCTGGACTCGGACGTCGACCCCGATCTGCTCCAGCGCATCGGCAACGCCCAAAGCGTTGATGGTCGTGGCGAGCATGCCCATGTGGTCGGCTCTTGTACGATCCATGTCTCCGCTGGAGCGTCCGCGCCAGAAGTTTCCGCCTCCGACAACGATCGCAACCTGTACGCCTGCCTCGGTCAGTTTTTTGATCGGCTTGCAGAAGGACAGCACAGTATCGAAATCGATTCCGTTCTTCTGGTCGCCCGCAAGAGATTCACCGGACAGCTTCAGCAAAATTCTTTTATAGTTGGGTTTCACGCATATCACTCCATATTACATTCATAATTACTAATATTGTACAACATTTCGCTTTTTTTGTAAAGTAATATTCACAAAAAGTGGCGCAGATAAAGCAACAAATATTGATCCGCAAATTATTGGATAATGCACAAAAAATTTGAACAGTGTATTAACTTTGCGAACGGGTGAAGAATAAAGCCGAAAGCCGCCGATCACGACTGCCGCGTATTATTATATTACTTATCAGCCGCAGATAAAACAAAAAGCGGGAGCATGACGCTCCCGCTGTGGGTGGTTGATTATTTTACCATGCTGGCGACTTCTGCGGCGAAATCGTCCTGTCTCTTCTCGATGCCCTCGCCCTTCTCAAAGCGAACGAACTTCTTGATGACGATAGAACCGCCGAGCTTCTTGGCGGTCGCCTCGGTGTACTTGCCGACTGTCATGGAATTGTCCTTGACGAACTCCTGATCGATCAGGCAGTTCTCCTTGTAATACTTGCCGATCTTGCCTTCAACGATCTTCGCGAGGACCTGCTCGGGCTTGTTAGTCATCTTGGGATCGTTCTTCATCTGGTCGATCATGATGCTCTTCTCATGCTCGATGACCTCTGCGGGCACGGAAGCCTCGTCGAGGTACAGGGTGTTGAGAGCGGCGATCTGCATCGCGACATCCTTGCCGTATGCAACGAATTCGGGAGAAGCGGGATCGAGATCAGTCTCAAAGTTGACCAGAACGCCGATCTTGCCGCCAGCGTGAACGTAAGCAACACAAGCGCCGTCGAGCTTCTCAAATCGGCGGATCTTGATATTCTCGCCGATGGTGAGGACCTTCTCCTGGAGCAGCTCGGCAACGGTCATCTCGGAACCGTCAGCCTGCAGAGCCAGCAGCGCGTCTACATCAGCGGGGCTGTTCTTGAGAACAGTAACAGCGCAGGTCTTGACAAACGCCTGGAAATCGGCGTTCTTCGCAACGAAGTCGGTCTCTGCGTTGACCTCGATCACAACACCGGCGGTGTTGTCATCAGCGGTGATCGCCATCGCAACGCCTTCTGCGGCGATGCGGTCTGCCTTCTTAGCCTGCTTAGCCAGACCCTGCTTTCTTAATACATCGATAGCGGCTTCCATATCGCCGTTTGCCTCGGTAAGAGCCTTTTTGCAGTCCATCATACCGCAGCCGGTCTTCTCACGAAGCGCCTTTACATCCTGAGCTGTAAATGCCATATATACCAATCCTTTCAGTGATTTATCCGATAAATAAGATTATTCTTCTACGATCTCGGCAGCGTCGTCCGCTTCTTCAACGGCAGCGGCGCCCATCTGACCTTCCTTGCCCTCGATGATCGCGTCGGCCATAGCGCCGGCGATCAGCTTAACGGCACGGATAGCGTCATCGTTGCCGGGGATGATGTAATCGACATCATCGGGATCGCAGTTGGTGTCAACGATAGCAACGATCGGGATACCGAGCTTCTTCGCTTCGGCAACGGCGATCTTCTCTTTTCTCGGGTCAACGATGAAGAGAGCGCCGGGCATCTCGGACATTTCCTTGATACCGCCGAGGAACTTCTCGAGCTTTTCGATCTCAAGGTTGAGCTTGATGACTTCCTTCTTGGGCAGCAGATCGAACGTGCCGTCCTCTTCCATGGTGCGCAGCTGCTTGAGGCGCGCGATTCTTCTGCGGATGGTGGTGAAGTTGGTGAGCATGCCGCCCAGCCATCTTGCGTTGACATAGAACGCACCGGCACGGGTCGCTTCGTCCTTGACGGACTCCATCGCCTGCTTCTTGGTACCGACAAAGAGAACGCTCTTGCCTTCCATGGAAATTTCCTTGACAAAGTTGTACGCCTCGTCAAGCTTGACAACGGTCTTCTGCAGATCGATGATGTAGATACCGTTGCGCTCGGTGAAGATGTAAGGAGCCATCTTAGGGTTCCATCTTCTTGTCTGGTGACCGAAGTGAACGCCGGCCTCCAGAAGCTGTTTCATAGAAACGACTGACATAATGTAACCTCCTTAGGTTAAACCTCCGTCGGGGCTGGTTTTTTGACAGGAAAATCGTGAAGCTCTTTCACAACACCCCACTGTCAAGCCTCCAACGTGCGTAATGCCTGAATATTATACTATATAATAATAAAAAAATCAAGCATTTATTTGGCAAATGCTTGATTTCTTTTCATCAATTTTTCAGTTTTTTCCGCGAATCGGGATCACATGTCGAAGAATCTTACATAACCGTAAGAGCAGACATATTCCTGAGATTCATGCCAGTCGCTGGAGCAATAGTTAGACGCATAGAATACGCGGATTCTGTGCTGGACAGCGGAACCGCCCTGATCAAAGATGTAGCTGACCACTTCCTTACAGGTCTCACTGGGGGTGATGCTGGTGGAGCCGTAGTAGCCGTTCTCTGAGAGTACATCGAACACGCTGCTGTAACCACCGGAAATATAGGTATCTCTGATACACTGTGCGACAAGAGCCATTCCTGTGTAGCCGCAGGAGCCGGCCTCGCCCATTACCATACGCTCACAGATATCTCTCTCGGCATCCGACAAAGAGATAGAGGAGCCGTAGTAATCCGGGTCGGGATTGTCGATGCCCATCAGGAATCCGTACGCGGCTTCCGCGTAACCGGAATCGGAATCGGCATCGTCATCATTGTCATCTGAAGTTGAGCTGCTTTCAGCGGAATTGTCGGCTGAGTTATCAGCCGAAGAGGAAGTGCTGGCAGCTTCAGCCTTAGGCTCCTGGGCCTCTGTCTGAAGCGTTTCGGTCTCTTCCTCCTTCGCATCCTCTTCCTCTTGAGCGATGATCGCCAGCTGCTCGCTTACGGCAGCCTGAGCCTCTTTCTTCGCCTCATCAATGGCGATCGCTCTCTGAGTGAGTACAGCGTCCTCCGCTGCGGGTATATTACTGTTGATTGTCATTTGGGTTTCTGTTTTGTTGGTTTCACTTGCAGCTCCTACCTCAGGTGCAAGAATCAGAGTGTTAGTAAAAAGCAAAGCGATGCAAAGACTGAGCGTTAAAAATCTGGTTGATTTTTTGAATACTTTACTCAAAATTCTGCCTCCTTAAATAGTAATCTATCGGTGAACCGATGTGAAACTGACGCAGTTATGGCATTACCGCGTTTCATTTCGTGTCCTATTTAACCATAAAATTACAAGAATTGCAAGCCTGTAACTATTATTTTTAATTCTTTCAAAGAATCATAACAGGCTTTTAGTTCCGATATCGAATAATTATTAGTAAATTATGTACAATATCCACAATATAAGCTAGTGCAATTTGCTAGGACTCACAAAAATATTTGGTGACAAAACGTTACAAATTTATGACTTTTTTTTGCTTTTCTTGGCATTTTTTGCACTGAATTATCGACTAATATCGCATCTTCGCCGATTAATCTGATCTTATCCCATGGGATATAACACTCTTCGCTGCGTCCGAAAATGCCGAAAAGACGCGGTCGTCCGTACGCGATCAGCGCAGTGATTCTTGCACATTTTGTATCCACCTCCAGGTCGTCTACATAACCGACCCTGCATCCGTTTGAATAGTTGATCACTTCCTTCCTTTTCAACTCGGAAAACCGGCAGGACATTCGATCACCTCCTGCCTCATGATATGCAGTCTATCACAGAAATATTTCAATTTTTCGGACGTCATGTTAAGATACTGTGAATTCTGCATCGACCTGCGCAGTCCGCTATCCCTGTGAGCGCTTGTGTGACGCGCACAAAAAAACCGCCCTTTCGGACGGTTTTGAAAAGCATGATTCGGTTAATAGGTCAGAGCGCAGCCGACAGGATCATACGAGCTGAGCAGCTTTCCCGCGTCATCGCACGCACGGACGGTAAAGGTGTACTTTGTTCCGCTCTTTGCGTTTTTGAACAGATAGCTGTTGGTATCCACGACACCCAGCTTCCGCCATGACTTGACCGAAGCGCCCTTATAGTAGACGGTGTAATACGCGGCGCCGGGGACTCTTCCCCACGTTACCTTGATATTGCCTTTGTTATCCTGCTTTGCCGCTTTGATATTTGCCGGTATGGAGAAATAATGCAGCGTCACACCGGTTTTATCATAGCCGGAGATATACGTGCCGTTGGCTTCAATACAGCGAACGGTGTAGGTATATTCCGTATTGCTGGCACAGGCTTTCTGGATAAAGTAATTGGTCGTTGCGACGCCGATCCTTTTCCAGTTGGCGTCGATCCCGGTGCGCTTGGCAAATACCTGATAGCGCGTCGCGTTCTTGACTGCGGTCCATGAGATCTTCACCGCGCCCTGCGTAGTGATGGCCGCCGCCTTCAGATCGGTCGGCGTCGCCAGCGTTCTGGTGAACTTGGCACTCACCGCGGCGGAAGCGTCACTGCAGAACTGATTGCTGCTGTTGATGGCGCGGACAATAAAGCTGTAGTAGGACGTACCGGAAACGCCCGCGTTGAAATTGCATGCGGTATTCGCGGTATCCGTCAGCCTTGTGTATTTCGCGTACTGACCGCCCTTGACATAGACACGGTACTTTGCCGCCAGAGGAACGGCATTCCACGTCAGACCGATCCTTCCGTCAGCCGCAGCGGCAGTGACCGACGGAGCGCATTTAAAGACAACATATCTGCCGGCGGGATCGTAATCGCTGGCGACTGCGCCGTCAGTGTCGATCGCGCGGACCGTAAAGGTGTACTTGGTATTGTAGACCGGATTGGTAAAGGTATAGTTGGTTTTGACAGTATTCGCGAGAGCTTTCCATGAAGCAGCGGAGCCGCCCTTGTAATAGACGCGATATTTTGCGGCGCCGTCAACGGCTTTCCAACTGACAGCGATGCCGTTTTGCGTATTTCTAGAAGAGACCATCTCCGGAGTATCCAGCGTATAGGACGGAAGCGCTCTGGGAGCGGAATAGCAGACCGCCGACGTATTGTCGTAGCTGCTGATATCCGCGTAACGCGACCAGGTGATCTGGCAGTGACGGTCAAAGTTGCACTCGCCGATGCGGATGGTATCGCCGTCTCTGCCGATGACCATAAAGGTGTGGCTGTTGACGGTACCGGAGTACACCGAACGGTGGGTATAGGTAATAACGTCGCCGGGCTTGCATTTTTTATAGCTGACGGTATTCCATTCGTCAAAATCGGAGCCGTAGACGTCGTATGAGAGCTTCAGCGCGAAGCCGTAGCACTGGATGCCGTAGTCAAAGCAATTGCAGGTATACTTGCCTACGGGAGTAACCTCTGAGTGGGAATAGCACGGCGTCCAGCTATACCCGTCGGGATTATTGTTGGAATCGATATAATCATCGGTTTTCTTTTTCACCTGATGGTTCCAATACGCGCCCTCGGGGAATTTTTTCATCAATCCCTGCAGCGACATACCGCTGCCGGTCTCAGCCATTTCCATATCGGCGGCTTCGTCGGCGAGTTCTGCTTGCGCGCCGGTGTCTGCGAGCTCCTCACAGGCTCCGGTATCGGCGATATCGACGTCCTCGGCGGACGCCTGCATCGGCATCACGGTAATAATCCCGATGATCATCATGAAGGTTAACAGTAAAGACAAGCTTTTCCTGGACATCATATCATCTCCTGTTACATTCAATTATTCTGTTATCAATATCCGTGCGCTTCCTTGAGCATCATATCCTTGACCTTCATCAAGCGGGTCTGGGTACTGCGCTCGTTTTCATCCAGCTTGCGGGTGATATAGCGGATCTGCTCCTGTGTTTCGGGGATCATGACATGCTCCAGCGCATTGACGCGGCGGCGGGTCTTTTCGATCTCATCTGCCATCAGCTGACATGACTTTTCGATCTGAGCCAGCTTGATCAGATCCGGCAGAACATCCGCAAGCGATTTGACTGCGTCGTCCAGATCGGACGAGGTGAACGCATAGCCGTAGGAATAGATATCATTCGGGTCGGGAGTACGCGTGTCGTAATCAAATACGGGGATATCGACGCTCATGACATTTTTATGAGAGGTGCTGACGATGACCTCCTGCTTCGGCGCGAGCAGGGCGACCTTGAGGGTCTCCTCGCTCATCGACGACTTTGCCAGAACAAAATTGGCGTTAGCCTGACGGATCTTTTCCTCTACTTCGATTCTGAGCGCGCGGTTTTCACGCACCATTTCCAGAAAACGCCGCATCAGCTCGTCGCGCTTATCCTTTAGGAGCTTGTGTCCGCGGGTGGCGGTATTAAGCTTTTTCTTCAAACTTATACTGAGGAAGCTCCTCCCTGCTGTATTTCATTCGGCGGGAGGAGCGGGCTCCTCTCCCCTTTTATGATTTCTTGTCGTAGTACATATCGAGGAACTTGTCGTCGATACGTTTCAGCTCGGAACGCGGCAGGATCCTGAGCAGCTCCCAACCGAGGTCGAGGGTCTCCTCGATCGAGCGGTTTTTGTCATAGCCCTGCGAGACATATTCCTTTTCAAAGCGATCGGCAAACTTCGCGTAGAGCTTATCGATCTCTGTCAGCGCGGATTCGCCCAGAATGACCATCAGCTCCTTGGCGTCCTTGCCGCGCGCATACGCGGAGAACAGCTGGTTCATGGTGTTGCTGTGGTCGGAGCGGGTCTTGCCCTCGCCGATACCCTTATCCTTCAGACGGGACAGGGACGGAAGAACGTCGATGGGCGGCGCGATGTTTTTGCGGTACAGCTCACGCGACAGAATGATCTGACCCTCGGTGATATAGCCGGTCAGGTCGGGGATCGGATGGGTCTTATCGTCCTCAGGCATGGTCAGGATCGGGATCAGCGTGATCGAACCGCTCTTGCCCTTCTGACGGCCGGCTCTCTCATACAGGGTCGCGAGGTCGGTGTACATGTAGCCGGGATAGCCGCGGCGTCCGGGGACCTCCTTGCGCGCGGCAGAAACCTCACGCAGCGCGTCCGCGTAGTTGGTGATGTCCGTCATGATGACCAGTACGTGCATATCCGCCTCAAAGGCAAGATATTCAGCGGCGGTCAGCGCCATACGAGGGGTGGAAATACGCTCGATCGCGGGGTCGTTCGCCAGATTGACGAACATGACGGTACGATCGATCGCGCCGGTTTCCTTGAAGCTCTCGATAAAGTAGTTGGATTCCTCAAAGGTGATGCCCATCGCGGCAAATACGACCGCGAACTGCTCGTCGGTGCCGCGGACACGCGCCTGACGCGCGATCTGCGCCGCCAGCTGAGCGTGCGGCAGACCGGAAGCGGAGAAGATCGGCAGCTTCTGACCTCTTACCAGCGTGTTCAGACCGTCGATCGCGGAAACGCCCGTCTGGATGAACTCCTGCGGGTAGTTTCTGGCATAGGGATTCATCGGCAGGCCGTTGATATCCATGCGCTTGACCGGCAGGATATCGGGACCGCCGTCGATCGGCTTGCCCATACCGTCGAATACGCGGGACAGCATATCGGTGGAAACGCCGAGCTCCATCGACTTGCCGAGGAAGCGTACCTTGGAATTGGAAAGGTTGATGCCTGCGGCAGAGTCAAACAGCTGGACAAGCGCGTCCTCGCCGTTGATCTCCAGTACCTTGCAGCGTCTTACCTCACCGGAGGCGAGCTCGATTTCGCCGAGATCGTTGTAGTTGACGCCGCTGACGCCCTTGACGAGCATCAGAGGACCGGCGACCTCCTGTATGGTTCTGTATTCCTTCGGCATTCTTACTCATCCCCCTTCTTGATGATATCGTTGATATCGACGTCGAGATTGTAGAGGATATCCTCAAAGTTGGTGTCGATCTCATTCTCTTTGACATATTTGAAACGGCCGATGCGCTCACGGATCGGCATGTTGATCATGGCGTCGAGATTCGCGCCCTTATCAAGTGCGGCGGTGGTTTTATCAAAGTAAGCGAGAACCAGCTCCATCATCCTGTACTGCTTTTTCAGGGTGGAGTAGGTATCCGTCTCATGGAACGCATTCTGGTGCAGGAAGTCCTCGCGGATCGAGCGGGCTGCCTCCAGCTTGATTCTGTCGGACTTGGACAGCGCGTCCATACCGACCAGCTTGACGATCTCTTCCAGCTCGCTTTCCTCCTGCAGCAGGTGCATGATGCGCGCACGCAGATCCATCCAGTCCTCCGCTACGTTTTCCTTGTACCAGTTCGCCATGGTGTCCACATACAGCGAATAGGACGTCAGCCAGTTGACCGCCGGGAAATGGCGCTTGTAAGCGAGACCGGCGTCCAGTCCCCAGAACACCTTGACGATACGCAGGGTCGCCTGGGATACCGGCTCGGAGATATCGCCGCCGGGAGGCGATACGGCGCCGATAACGGACAGAGAGCCTTCCTCGTCCTTGGTTCCGAGAGTGATGACACGGCCGGCTCTTTCATAGAACTGCGCAAGACGCGAGCCCAGATACGCGGGATAGCCCTCTTCACCGGGCATTTCCTCCAGACGGCCGGACATTTCACGCAGCGCCTCAGCCCAGCGAGAGGTGGAATCCGCCATCAGCGCAACGGAATAGCCCATGTCGCGGAAATACTCGGCGATCGTGATACCGGTGTAGATCGAAGCCTCACGCGCCGCAACGGGCATATCGGAGGTGTTCGCGATCAGAACGGTACGTTCCATCAAACTGTGACCGGTTTTCGGGTCGATCAGCTCGGGGAACTCATTCAATACGTCGGTCATCTCGTTGCCGCGCTCACCGCAGCCGATATAAACGACGATATCCGCTTCCGCCCACTTCGCAAGCTGGTGCTGGACGACCGTTTTGCCGGAGCCGAACGGACCGGGTACGGACGCGACGCCGCCCTTTGCGATCGGGAAAAGCGTATCGATAACGCGCTGACCGGTGATCAGCGGCATATCGGGAGATAATTTCTTTTTATAGGGTCTGCCGATACGGACAGGCCATTTCTGCATCAGCGTCAGCTCATGGGTATTGCCGTTTTCATCCTCGATAACGGCGACAACATCCGTCACGGTGAATTCACCGCTGCGGATATCCTTGACGGTGCCCTTGACCTTGGCGGGTACCATGATCTTATGCAGAACGATCTCGGTTTCCTGAACGGTACCGATCACGTCGCCGCCCTCCACCTTAGCGCCGATCTTTGCAGTCGCCTTGAACTGCCAGACCTTGTCGCGCTTCAAAGCGGGTACGGAAATACCGCGGCTGAGGTTATTGCCGCTGACCTTCATGATATCGTCCAGCGGACGCTGGATGCCGTCGTAAATGCTTTCGATCAGACCGGGTCCCAGCTCAACGGAAAGCTGGCTGCCGGTAGATACGACAGGCTCTCCGGGTCCCAGTCCGGAGGTTTCCTCATAGACCTGGATGGACGCGAGATCGCCGTGCATCTCGATGACCTCGCCGACAAGATTCATCTCGGAAACATGCACTACGTCAAACATGTTGCATTCGCGCATGCCTTCCGCGATAACAAGCGGTCCGGCTACCTTCTTAATTACACCAGTACTCATAGAATATCATTCCTTTAAATTCGTTGGTGGTTGGCAGTGGGCGGCCGGCAGTCTTTTGAAAAGCCTGACATAACTTACAACCGCAAACTGCGAACTAATCACTATTCATTAAATATATCGCTGCCGACCGCTTTTTCAACGGACTTGCGAACAGCGGACAGACCCTCTCCGGTATTTCCGGAGACGCCGGGGATCAGGATGATCGCCGGTGCGGGCTGATCCTTATACTTTTCTATCTCTTTATCCAGCAGAGCCGCGGCGGCCTCTGTGATATAGATAATGCTGTAGCTCTGACTCTGACACAGCTTTTTGAATAAGGGGACGTTATCCTCGTGATAATCGATAAAATATGTGTCCAGTCCAAGCGCCGCGAAACCGTAAATGCTTTCCTTGTCCCCGATAACAGCTATCTTAGACATACATCATCCTCAATCTTTCTTTGATCACATCATCCGACAGACCGTTGACCTTTGCCGACAGGATCATGCGTACCGCCTTGATCTCGTTTTCACGCGCAAGCAAATACGCCACGACCGGACCGATACTGAACGGCTCCCATTTCTGGGGCTTCATCGCCTCGGTGATACAGTCGTCGCACCACTTTTCAAAAGCGGACATCGAGCTTCTGATCTGGGGGATCGCCGCGCTGTAGCGGGTGTTCTCCAGATATTTCAGCACATCCTCATAGCTCAGCGAAGCCGCGACCGCCAGACGCTCGACGTCGAGCGTCTCACACGGCGCCATCGCGCGCGTGATGAAATCGAGGCGCTTTTTGGTATGAGCGGAACGCACGGCGATCTTGATATCCGCCGACGCGACGAACAGCTCGCAGTACAGGCGGATGATCTCTTCATCGCTTGCCTTGCCGAGCTTGCCGACATACTCCATGCACGCTCTGTCGATAATGATATCGCAGAGCTGACCGTCCGAGGTCTGGAGCAAAACGGACATCGCCTCTTTGGCGGGTTCGACCAGAAACTCCGGGAGGTTCTCGTATTCACGCTTCAGGACGGCCTCATAGATCGCATAGGGATCGGTCACGGCGTCATGGATCAGCATATCGTCCGGCTTTATGTCGCGCGTGATGGATTTGATGGCGACCTTGAGGTTGTGAAAATCGTTGGGGACCAGCAAGAAATAAAAGTTGGATTTATCCGGGACGATCTCACCGATAAACTGCCACAGCTTTTCCCTTTCGAGACGAAGCAGCTCATCGGGGTCGCTTCCGCCGGCATTGTCTCCCCAGCCCTTATCGCGCAGAAGCCGGATGACGGCGTCGGCGTCCTTAGCCGAAAGGAGCGCGTTGAGGTCAGCGTCGTTCAACAGCTTGTTCTCACGATATCTGATTCGCGCGACAGCATAAGTAAAATCCTGCTGCATACTGACTCCTTTCTCAGAAGAGAAGCTTTCCCGCTCTGTCGGACAGATTATCCGCCTCGCTCATGAAGATTGCGTCAAAAGAGCAGTTCTCCTCTATACCGCCGTAGCTGAGAATGAATCCAGCGTCGATCGCGGCGGCTTTATCGGAAAGCGTGAGCTTTCCCTTAGATACAGAATTGATTTTCGCGATAAAATTCTGCGGCAGACGGTCCAGATCCTTCTGTCCGAAGGAGATCACGCCGTCGTTCGGCTGAGAATTCTTCGCGATCATTTTGAGTATCAATTCAAAATACTCGTCGTCGGGCAGGTTTTTCGCAGTTGCCAAGCCCTTGTTCAGCATATCGCCGATGATGCTCTGCTTCGTATACAAGGCGACCTTGCGTTCCTCGAGCGCCGCCGAGGACTCGCCTCTTTTTTCGATATCGGCGACCTTCGCGGCGGTCTTGCGTTTGGAACCGGCGGCGATCCTTTCCGCCTCTGCCTTTGCGTCGGCGACGATCGCCTCAGCCTTTGCGCGCGCCTTTGAAGTCACATCGTCACAGACTGCTTTCGCTTCATCTTCGATCTGCCGAATCATGTTATCGATTCCGGCCATAGTGTTCTCCCGCTTACTGCATACCGGCGATACCGAAGATCGCAAGGATGGAAATCAGAAGAGCGAGGATCGCGTAGGTCTCTACCATCGCGGGCAGGATGATCGCCTTACCGAACTGATCGGGCTTTTTGGAGATGGTACCGATACCGGCGACCGCGCACTTGCTCTGATGCACCGCTGAGAACAGACCCGCAAATGCGATCGGGAGAGAAGCGGCAAAATACAGCATGCCCTGCAGCACGGAGATGTCCTTAGGCTCGCCGATCAGACCGACGTTGGAAAGGATCAGGAAGCCGACAAGCAGACCGTAGATGCCCTGTGTAGCGGGAAGCAGCTGGAAAATCAGGACCTTACCGAACAGAGAAGGCTCCTCTGCGAGAACGCCCGCAGCGGCAACGCCGGCTTTGCCGACGCCGATCGCGGAGCCGATGCCCGCCATTAAGGTTGCGATAGCCGCGCCGAGCAGCGCGAAGAATAAACCTGAGTTGCTGAAAAATTCTGACATGATTAGTTTTCCTCCTTGACTGTATAATGCTTTGTATTGATTTTAAAGGGTTTAAATTCTCTTCCGCCGCCCGTATAGAACTTGCCGAAGAATTCAACGAATTGCAATCTGTTGGTGTGAACATACGCGCCCAACGCGTTGATGCCGATATTCAGACCGTGACCGATGATGAAGATCAGCGTGAACATGATGACGCCGATGATGCCGTCGCCCATCATGCTGCCGATCTGGTTGAATACCTGCGCGATGACGCCGGTCGCAAGACCGAGCGCGAGCAGTCGGCTGTAGGACAGGATATCGCTGAGATAACCGGTCGCGCCGTACAGCCCGTAGGCGCCCTTGAGCAGACGCTTGACGGGGTTCTTGCTCTCTCTGCCGGCGAACAGCAGGATCAGCACCGCGCCGACGCCCGCCATGATACCGCCGATCGTCAGGAATACCGGCGGGAGCACAAAGCCCGCGATATTGCCCATCATATCCAGGGAAAGCAGAGCGAGGATCGCGCCGCCGACCAGCAGATACCAGCTGACGACGTCATAGATGACCGCCATATACTGCTTATGCCTGATGTCATTGTACGCCATGATGGCGAGACCCGCGAACAGATGGATGATACCCAAAAGGAAGGAGAACATCAGCATCTGCATCGGGTTGTTGACCGGGTTGAACCAGATCGGCGTCACCAGACCGGGGATCGCCGGCGGCGGTGAATGGAAGAAGGTGTTGGAGATGACCGCAACGGCGTCGCCGAAGAACGAGCCGAACAGCAAGCCCCAGACAGTTGTCGAAACGCCGCACCAGAAGAACATCTTCATCGCGCGTTTCATACCCGCCTCCATATTTTTGAACTTTTTCAGCATGATCCCGCACGCGAGCGCCATCACGATGCCGTAGCCCGCGTCGGAGAACATCATGCCGAAGAAGATGTAATAGAAGATCGCCATCACCGAGGTCGGATCCGCCTCGTGCCTCTCCGGGAAGCTGTAGGAAGCCAGAACGGATTCCGTCGGCGCCGCGAATTTATTGTTTTTCAGGGCGACGGGAGTTTCGGCGTCGTCCGCATCCGTCAGCTCAACAACGGCGTCGTAGTGCTCTTCTAAGTATTGCTTCAGCGCCGGCGCGTCCTTCGCGGTGATATAGCCGCTGAGGATAAAGGTGCTCCGCGATGTGGAAATATCGTCGAAGACCTTATAGCGCTCCGCCTTCATGATGAAGTAATCCTCCAGAAACTCGAGCTTCGGATAATACTTTGCGCAGGCCTTGATATTGTTCTGCGCTTCCAGGATCCTGCCGTCGCGGTTACTCAGATGCCTGAAGATCTGTTTTTCTCTTTCCTGCGGACATACCGGAGAGATATACGACGGATATTCAAAGCCGATGCGCCTGAGCGCGTCGGAGACCGTCTCCGCGTCTTTCTTCATTGCGAGGATGAAGACGCATGTCTGGTTCTCGTCGGAGTGGATGATCTCGACGTCGATGCCCTCCACCTCTGGAATCAGCTCCGCGAGCCGGGTCATGATGTCCGTGGAGGTCTTTTTCTCCGAAAACTTACCGATGAACGCTGTGGTGGCCGCCGTACCGGAGAATGTCATCGGTACGTCCAGACTCAGCCAAGGCTTGATCGCCTCCAGCTGTGCCTCATATTTGATCTTTTCCGCCTCGTTCATGTCGATATTCTTCTGATACGATATGATATCGTAGGCAATACGCAGGGTATCCTGAGTCCCGTCGACCATTTTTTCGTATTCCGCAGCGGTCAGCTGTTCGCGTCCCTTGAAGGACGACAACAGACCCTTCTTCTGCGGTACATACCGCGTGAGTATCTCACACGCCTCGGTCGCGACCGCCGCCGAGCGGTTGTACTGTGCCTGCAGCGGTGAGGTGTCTCCCTTGAAGAACACGCTGTCCTCCAGATCGACGTTCTCGATCTCTACCACGCCGCGGCGCTGCAGGGTCTCCAGGATTTCCTTGCAGTATTTTATCAGCGCATAGATGTCGATGCGCTGCATTTTTAGGATTGCCATAACTGCCCTCCTGTCTGCAATGATATTGATTTATACTAAGGTTTCCTGAATCAGCTTATTGATGACATTCTGTCTGAGCTTCATGGTTTTTTCACGCAGGGCGTCCGCGTTCTCCTGCGCCTTCATCCGGCGCGCCATGATCAGCTCGTCTGCCCTTGCCTGCGCCAGAGCCGCCTGCTCCTTGTCCTCGAAGTCAGCCTTCTCTTTTGCGGCTGCGACGATCGCGTCAGCCTCAGCCCGCGCGTCGTCAATGATCCGCTGCGCTTCAAGCTCTGCCTTCTCGCGCGCGTCATTCGCCGCTATCTCTGCCGCTTTCACTCTATCTATTGTGGAAAGTGCCATAATTTCACCACCATATAGTGTATTTCAATTTATAATAATAAACGCTATCGCGTTATTAGTCAAATGTTTTTTGACATTTTTATTACAAAAAATCATATTTGACCTGTATTTGCAACGGTTCATTCACATTTTGCCCATACTCAGCCGCATTTTGCAAATTCAAATACCGTTCCCGTCAAGTGAACCGAATCGCCGTCTTTTACCGATAATAGAGGACTATGTTACAAAATGCAGCGGCTGACCTTTGACAGAAGACGCGAGCCGGCTGTGCGATAATGCTTTTGACGGAGGGATGCTTACGGTAGTATATGTCGACGTTCTGTTATTTATCAATATCATCATCAATTACGCCGTACTGATCACTGCCGAAAAGCTGATGAAGCGACAGACCGCGCTTTGGAGACTGATCGCGGCGTCAGCGGTCGGATCGCTGTTCTCACTGCTGGTATTCACGGGCGTCGACAGCGGGGTCTTTTCATTCGTGATCAAAGCCGCCTCTTCCCTGCTGACGGTCCTGATCGCCTTTCCGATCGTCAGCCGCGCGGAATACCTGAAAACGACCCTTGCCGCTGTCGGCGTCGGGATCGTTTACAGCGGGTTCTTCATCCTGTTTTATCAGCTTTTCAAGCCGTCGAATATGCTCATCGTCAATGACATCGTGTATTTTGAGTTCAACCCGCTGATCCTGCTTGCGTCGACAGGGGCGATCTATCTGCTCATGACGCTGTTTCAAAAGCTATTCCGTGAAAGGATCAAAGCCTCCACGGTGAATCTCAAATACACGGCGCTGTCCCGGGAATACACCTGTATCGCGAAGATCGACACGGGCTGTGATCTGACAGAGCCGTTTTCATCGGCGCCGGTCATCGTCGCGGACAGCTCGGTCATGACGATCCCAGACGACTGCCCGAAGCGCGTAATCCCCTACTCCGCCGTTGACAGCACGTCCATCCTCTACGGCGTCAGAGCGGACAGCGTCTTCATAGACGGCAAGCCGATCGATCGGGAGATCTACATAGCTGCCGCACCCCTCAACAGCAAGCGCTTTCAGGCGATCATCAATTCAGAAATCATAAGGTGATATCATGCAATTACTCAGAAACATCCTGTTCAAGATCAGATTCATCCTGCTGTCAAACAGCGTCTTTTACATCAGCAACAGCGGCGCGCTGCCTCCTCCGCTGACCAAGGAGGAGGAGGAGATCATCATGGAGCAGATCCGTCAGGGTCACGAAAAGGCACGTGAGCCGCTGATCGTCCATAACCTGCGTCTGGTGGTGTACATCGCGAAGAAATTCGAAAATTCCAACGTCAATATCGAGGATCTGATATCCATCGGGACCATCGGGCTGATCAAGGCGGTCAACACCTTCTCTCCCGACCGCAATATCAAGCTCGCCACCTACGCCTCGCGGTGCATCGAAAACGAGATACTGATGTTCCTCAGAAAAACCGGACAAAGCAAATATGAGGTCTCCATCGAAGAGCCCCTGAGCACCGACTGGGACGGAAACGAGCTGCTGCTGAGCGACGTTCTGGGAAGCGATGCGGATACCGTCAGCACGGACATCGAACAGGAGGTCGAGATCCATCAGCTGATGGAAGCGGTCTCAAAGCTCAACACCCGTGAAGCGATGATCATGGAGCTGCGGTTCGGGCTGAACGGCAACAAGGAGCATACCCAGAAGCAGGTCGCGGACCTGCTGGGCATTTCGCAGTCATACATCTCCAGACTGGAGAAGAAGATCATCCGCAAGCTGAAAGCGGATCTGGAAAAGGTCATATAAATATGTAAGGCAGGTACGGATCGCTCCATACCTGCCTTCTTATCAGATAAAGTCGCTGTCTTCGTTGTTCATGGTCTCCGCGTTGTGATCGCCGCCGTCGGCGTTATCGCCATCGCCGCTGTCGTCAACAGCGTTTTCGTCAAGCGCGTCGTCGTCGATATTGTCGCCGTCGGTGCTGTCGTCGTTGTTATCATCGATAACGCCGTTCTCTATCATCTGATCCATATCCGCCATGGTGGGCATCGTCGCCTCAGTCCCGTCCCCGATCATCCCGTCGGTACTGTCGTCGGTCTTTCCGTATTTGTCGGCGTCTTCCTTCATATCGGACGCGACAGAGGATACGGTATCGGAAACATCGTCAGCGGCGCGTTGGACACAGCCGCCCAGCAGCGCGGCGATCATCACCAGCGCGCACAGGCAAGTAAGCAGTTTAGTCATAGTGATTATCTCCAATCAAAAAAATTACCGCTACATTCCATTCGGTACGTAACGGTAATAGTATTCTCAGAGATTCTGAAATTATGAAATCAAATCGGTAAATCCTTTAATGAAATCGTCGTATCGCCGATCTTCATGCCGTTTTCATCATATTTGGAAATGAGAACGGTATCGTCGGGCAGGTAATTCATGAGGACGGTCGTACCGTCGGCAAGCTCCTTGCACACGAATTTGATATTGCCCTCGGCAGTCAGACGAACGCCGCTGCCGTCAGGCTTGTTGTTCCTCCAGCTGCCGACATGGATTGAGCCGTCGCGAGAGCTGACGCCGACGCCGACGCCGTGACGGACGTTTTCCAGCCAGTCGCCGGTGTAGCACAGCATGCCGTTCTTATAGAAGTAGGAACCGTTGCCGGAGCGCTTGTCGTTGAGATATCTGCCCTCGTAAGCGGTGCGGCCCAGCTCGGTCATCGTTCTGCCGTAGCCCGAGCGGTTGCCCTGCGCGTCCAGCTCGCCGTAATAGCTGTAAACGGCGCCGTCCGCCATGATCATCTTATCCGGCTTGGGAACGGAACTTTCCTCCTGAGCGGCTTCGGGCTCTTGCGTTTGTTCCGCAGGCTGTGTATCCGCTTCAGCGACAGCGGTCTGATCCGCTTCGCCGGTCTCCTTTACTGTCACTTCCTCAGCCGCAGGCTCTTCGGCGGGAGTCGTCGCAGAAGCCGCACTTACTGCCTGCGTGATCTCCTCGACAGCCGAGATCGCCAGCGCCTCCGCCTCGGATACCGCGGGAAGCTCTGGCTCTGCGGGAGATTCCTCCGCCGCGTCATGCGCGCCGAATTCCATCGCGCGTGTGATATCCAGCGACGAGGACAGATTGCGCTTGACGTTGAAATCCTTTGCGTTGATCTTATCGAGCAGCGGGGTGTCGTCGCCGACAAAGGACTCTTCACGGGTATCAGCCAATTCTTTTTCGCATTTTTCCAATGCCTCGCGAAAGCCCGCCATCTGCGGCTCGGAAAGGAATCGGACAACGCCGCTGTCTGAGGAAGCGACCGCGGTATACACGTCATACTCCCTGCGCATCAGTTCAAGCAGCGCGCCGTCGCCGATCTCAGGCTCTTCAAACAGCGGTATCGGACGCGGGTCGCTCTTGGTGGTATACAGGATGCACAGACCGACCTGCGACTTGCGCGGCTCGAGGGTATGTCTCACGGCGCCGGTCTTTTTATCAAAATACTCCGCCTTCAGCAGGGTGTGATGCTTGCTGAACAGCAGACGCTTGAACAGCGCGGAATCCTCATAGAAATAGATATAATACTTCCCGTCATCGGAAAGCCTCACATCCTGGATCACCTTGCCGGCAGCGTCCTTGACCTGCCACTTCATCGGCTTTCCCTTTTCTATCGAAAAATCATAGAAAAGCGGCTGCGCATCGCTTCCGCGGGTCAGCTTATCCTTGATTTTCGCCGCTGTACTGAAATACGAGCGTCTGACGCCGGTCAGCAGATCGCCGGATAGGTCGGTGCTGTCGACGTCCCTGAGGCAAAAATTGTAAAAGTACTGAATACTCATTATCCGATCCCCGTTATACAATGAAAAGCGGTTGTGCCGAACGCGCAACCGCATTTTCGATCTTACAGATTTTTAGATGGAAGCCTCCATAGCGACTTCATACAGATGCATATCAAACTCACGCGGCATATCCAGCGCTTCGGTGATATCATAGTTGACGATCTTTCCGTTCTTGTAGGCGATCACGCGGTTGCCGATGCCCTTTTCGAGCAGGTCGACCGCTTCAACGCCCATCGCGGTCGCCATCATGCGATCGCGGAGTGTCGGCGAGCCGCCGCGCTGTACATGACCGAGGATGGTCGCGCGGGATTCGATACCGGTGCGCTTTTCGATATACTTCGCCAGATCCTCAACACCGCCGACGCCCTCAGCGACAACGATGATGAAGTGCTTTTTGCCGGTGCTCTTCTGCTCATAGATCTTGGCAATCACATCCTGCTCGATGTCGAACGGGACCTCGGGAACAAGGATCGAGGTCGCGCCGACGGCGATGCCGGTCTGCAGGGCGATATCGCCGCAATGTCTGCCCATGACCTCGACGACCGAGCAGCGGTCATGAGACTGAGCGGTATCGCGGATCTTATCGACCATTTCCATCGCGGTGTTCATCGCGGTATCAAAACCGATGGTATAATCAGAGCAGGCAATATCATTATCGATGGTTCCGGGAATGCCGACGCAGGGAATGCCCAGATTGGAAAGCGCTCTCGCGCCCTTGAAGGAGCCGTCGCCGCCGATGACGACAAGGCCCTCGATGTTGAGGCTTCTGCAGATATCCGCCGCCTTCTGCTGACCCTCGGGGGTCGTCATGGTTTTACAGCGGGCGGTATAAAGAAGCGTGCCGCCGCGGCCGATGATATCGGAAACGGAGCGCAGGTTCATTTCGGTCGCCTCGCCCTTCAGCAAGCCGTGAAAGCCTCTGGAAATACCGTAGACCTTAAAGCCTCTGTGGATACCGGCTCTGACAACCGCACGAACAGCCGCGTTCATACCGGGAGCGTCGCCGCCGCTGGTCAAAACTGCTAACGCTTTGGACATAATGATTCCTCCTCATAACGTAGAGATTAGTATACAGATATAACAGATATATTATAATACAAACACATGACAATAATCAAGTGTTTGCGGCAATTTTTTCGGTTCATTTCAGCCGTACGTTCTCCTCGCCGAGCTGATACCGCAGCTCATCCAGCATGGTATCATTGAGCGACGCCCACAGCGAAGACGGCGCCATCATCTGGGTCTTGCTTTCGCTCAGATAAAAGACGACCTTTGTATTTCCGCGGAAAATCTCCAGAATGTTTTTTGCCTTGAAATACTCCCGCGATTCCAGCGAGCGTACCTTTAAATAGAGCTTTTGCTCCCCCTGCGGCACGGATCGCGGAGTCCGGCTCTCAGGCGCCGCGGATACCGGGCGGTCGTACTTCAATTGATCGGCAGGCGGAAGAAGCAGGATCCTTTCCGCGATCACACGCGGCTCCTCTTCCTCCTTCATGCTCAGCGTTCCCTCGATCTGCGTCACAGCGCCGACATACAGCGCCGCGCCGCATTTTTCCAGCGTATTCGGGAACACGATGACCTCACACGAGCCGTAGCGGTCCTCAACGGTGACAAATGCCATCATCTGATTGGATTTTGTCAGCTGGCTCTTGTTTTTGGTGATGATCGCGAGCAGCCGGATCCGCTGACGGTCGCGGTATTTCCCGTTTTCCGTATCGAGGACCTCGCTGATATTATCAGCGCCGATGAATTCCGCAAACCGCGCGTATTCATCGATCGGATGTCCGCTGAGATACATACCCGCCATTTCCTTTTCCATATTCAGCAGCTCGCTGAGGGGAAATTCCTCCAGCTGCGGAAAGACGATCCCGGTATCGACGGCGGACGTCCCGCCGATATCAAAGAGCGAGATCTGTCCCGCGGCTCCCTTGCGGCGATCGTATTCCAGATCGTCCAGCACGGTCTTCATCACCGCGAGCATCTGTCTGCGGTTGGCGCCCAGATGATCCAGCGCGCCGCATTTGATCAGGCTTTCCAGCGAACGGGCGTTCAGTCCCCTGCTCACCATGCGCTTGCAGAAATCATAATAGGAGGAAAACGGCTTACCCTGACGCTCGCGGATCAGCTCGTCGATAAATGCCAATCCCAGATTGCGGACAGCGGACAAGCCGAAGCGGATATTGCCGCGGGATACCGTATACTTGCTGTCGCTCTCATTCACGTTGGGCGGCAGTACCGAGATATTCAGGCGGTGGCATTCGCTGATATACACCGCCGTCTTGTTCTGACTGTCGATGACGGACGACAGCAGCGCCGCCATATACTCTCGCTTATAGTGACATTTGAGGTATGCCGTCTGATACGAGACGGCGGCATATGCGGCGGCGTGGCTTTTGTTGAAGGCATAGGAGGCAAAGCTCTCCATCTCGGAGAAAACAGACAGGGCGGTCTTGCGGTCGACGCCGCGTCTGAGACAGCCCTCGACCTCGATCTCGCCTTTTTCATTGATCAGTCCCTCTATAAAGACCTGCTTTTCCCGCTCCATGACGTCGTGCTTCTTTTTGCTCATCGCGCGTCGGACGATATCCGCGCGTCCGAGCGAGTAGCCCGCAAGCTCACGGAATATCTGCATGACCTGCTCCTGATAGACGATACACCCGTTGGTAACGGAAAGGATCGGCTCCAGGGCGGGGTGCTTATAGGAAACGGACGACGGGTTATGGCGGTTGCGGATATAGGTCGGGATGGATTCCATCGGACCGGGGCGGTACAGCGAGATCACGGCGATCAGATCCTCAAAGCGGTTCGGCTTGAGCTGTGCCAAAACATTTTTCATACCGCCGCTTTCAAACTGGAATACGCCGTCGGTATTGCCGGTGGATATCATATCGTATACCGCTTTATCAGCATAATCGATGTTTTCTATTTTGAAATCAGGCTCACGCCTGCGGATCATCATCTCCGCGTCACGGATCACGGTCAGGTTGCGCAGACCCAGAAAATCCATTTTCAGCAGACCTAATTCCTCAAGGGTCGTCATGGTGAACTGGGTCACGACCGATTCATCACTCTTTGCAAGCGGAACATAATCGCTGACAGGTCGGTCGGTAATCACGACGCCGGCAGCGTGCATCGTAATATTGCGGGGCATGCCCTCGATACTGCGGGCGACGTCGATGATCTGCTTGGCGGTATCGTCGCTGTTGTACGCCTTCATCAGATCCGGTGACAGCGCAAGCGCCTTTTCGATCGTCATATTGATGGCGGACGGGATCATCTTCGCGATCCTGTCGACAGCCGCGTAAGGGATATCCAGCACCCTGCCGACGTCGCGAACAGAACCGCGCGCCTGCATGGTACCGAACGATACGATCTGCGCGACATGATCCGCGCCGTACTTGCGGATCACGTAATCGATGACCTCGCCGCGGCGCTCCTTACAGAAGTCGATATCGAAATCAGGCATGCTGACGCGCTCCGGATTCAGAAAGCGCTCAAACAGCAGGTTATGTTTGAGCGGATCGATGCCGGTGATGCCGATGCAATAGGCGCACAGCGAGCCGGCGCCCGAGCCTCTGCCGGGGCCGACGGGGATATCGCGGCTTTTGGCGTAGCGGACAAAATCGCTGACGATCAGAAAATAATCCACAAAGCCCATACTGCGGATCACGTCCAGCTCATATTCCAGTCTGTCGATCACGGACCGATCGGGCACTTCACCGTATTTCCGGTGCAGTCCCTCATAGCACATGCTTCTCAGGTATTCGTAGTGATCCTCATTATTCGGCGTTTTGAAGTCCGGCAGCTTGCGGTTGCCGAATTCGATCTCCACATGACAGCGGTCGGCGATCTTTGCCGTATTATCGAACGCTTCATCCAGATCATCGAACAGCGCGCGCATCTCCGCTTCGCTTTTCAGATAGTATTCATCGGATCGGAACGCGGCTTTGTTTTCGTCGTGAACAGTATGGTTGGTCTGGATGCACAAAAGAATATTGTGCATGCTGTGGTCATCACGGTCGATATAATGGCAGTCGTTGGTCGCCGCGAGGCCCGCACCGATCTCACGCGCGAGGCGGATCAGCGACGGATTGATCTTGAGCTGTTCGGGAAGTCCGTGGTTCTGCAGTTCGATATAATAGTTATCTTTTCCGAAAACCGACTGATAATACCGCGCCTTTTCCACCGCTCCCCGATAATCATCGGCAAGCAGGCGCTTCGGGATCTCTCCCGCGAGACAGGCGGACAGGCATATCAGACCCTCATGGTATTTCTCGAGCAATTCATAATCGACGCGCGGCTTGCTGTAAAAGCCCTCGGTAAAGCCGCAGGAAACCAGCTTGATCAGATTCTGATAGCCGGTGTTGTTTTCGCACAAAAGGATCAGGTGTGAATACTCCCGATCCAGTTCAAAGGTCTTGTCAAAGCGGGAACGCGGCGCAACATAGACCTCACA
>ONAS01000058.1 GCA_900315815.1 uncultured Eubacteriales bacterium | reverse complement strand
TCTTCAACACGCGGCAGACCCTGTGTGATATCTTCCGCCGAAGCGACACCGCCGGTATGGAAGGTACGCATCGTCAGCTGAGTGCCGGGTTCGCCGATGGACTGGGCGGCGATGATGCCGACCGCCTCACCGACAGTGACAGGCTGGCCGTTCGCAAGGTTAGCGCCGTAGCACTTCTTGCAGACGCCGTGCTTGGAATGACAGCCGAGGATCGAGCGGATCTCGATGCTCTGGATGCCGGAATTGACGATGATATCCGCCTCTTCCTTACCCATCAGGGTATCCTTGCTGACGAGGACGTTGCCGTTTTCGTCGCAGAAATCGCGTACAAGGTAACGGCCGAGCAGTCTCTCGTGCATTTCCTCGATGACCTGCTTGCCTGCTTTGATATCGAAGACCTCAAGGCCCTCGTCGGAATGGCAGTCATCCTCACGGATGATGACCTCCTGAGATACATCGACCAGACGGCGGGTCAGATAACCCGAGTCAGCCGTTCTCAGCGCGGTATCGGCAAGACCCTTACGCGCGCCGCGGGAGGAGATGAAGTATTCCAGAATGTTCAGACCTTCACGGTAATTCGCACGGATCGGGATCTCGATCGTCTTACCGGAGGTGTTCGCAATCAGACCGCGCATACCGGCAAGCTGACGGATCTGGCTCATGGAACCACGCGCTCCGGAGTCTGCCATCATATAAATCGGGTTGTATTTGTCAAGGTTGTCCTGCAGCTTGGCAGTGACGTCGTCGGTCGCCTTTTCCCAGATAGAGAGGACCTTCTCGTATCTCTCCTGATCGGAACGGAGACCCAGATTGAACTCTTCGCGGATCACGTCAACGTCCGCCTCAGCCTTTGCGATAATCTCCTTCTTCTCAGGCGGGATGATCGCGTCGCAGACCGCAACGGTGATAGCGCCGCGGGTAGAGTATTTATAGCCCTGTGCCTTGATCTCGTCCAGTACGACCGCGGTGACCTCGGTACCGTGTACCTTGATGCACGCGTCGATGATATTGCCGAGCTTCTTCTTGCCGACGAGGAAGTCGATCTCGAACTTGAAGAGGTTCTCTTCCTTGGTTCTGTCGACAAAGCCCAGATCCTGGGGGATCGCACGGTTGAAGATGATCTTGCCGACGGTGGTATCGATGATACCGCGCTTGACGACGCCGTCGACCTCGATCTCACGTCTTACCTTGATCTTGGAGTGGAGGGTGACCACGTGGGTCTGGTATGCCATGAGCGCCTCGTTGACATCGCGGAACACCTTGCCCTCACCGGGCTCGCCGTCCTTATCAAGGGTCAGATAGTAGGAACCGAGTACCATATCCTGCGTCGGGACGACAACAGGCTTACCGTCGGAGGGCTTCAGCAGGTTGCCTGCCGCCAGCATGAGGAAGCGTGCCTCAGCCTGTGCCTCAGCGGAGAGGGGTACGTGGACCGCCATCTGGTCGCCGTCGAAGTCCGCATTGTACGCGGTACATACCAGCGGATGGAGCTTGAGCGCTCTGCCCTCGACCAGTACCGGCTCGAACGCCTGGATACCCAGTCTGTGAAGTGTGGGCGCACGGTTCAGCAGGACAGGATGTCCTTTGATGACGACCTCAAGCGCATCCCAAACCTCGGGCTTTGCTCTCTCGACAGCCTTGCGCGCTGCCTTGATGTTCTGAGAGACCTTGGTCTCCACCAGACGCTTCATAACGAACGGCTTGAACAGCTCGAGCGCCATCTCCTTGGGCAGACCGCACTGGTACATCTTCAGCTCAGGACCGACAACGATAACGGAACGGCCGGAATAGTCGACACGCTTACCGAGAAGGTTCTGTCTGAAGCGGCCCTGCTTGCCCTTGAGCATATCGGAGAGGGATTTCAGCGAACGGTTGGAGGGACCTGTTACGGGACGGCCGCGTCTGCCGTTATCGATCAGGGCGTCGACAGCCTCCTGCAGCATTCTCTTTTCATTTCTGATGATAATGTCCGGAGCCTCCAGCTCAAGGAGCCTCTTCAGACGGTTGTTTCTGTTGATGACCCTGCGGTACAGGTCGTTCAGGTCGGAGGTCGCAAAACGGCCGCCGTCGAGCTGTACCATGGGACGGATATCGGGAGGAATGACCGGCAGCACTTCCAGGATCATCCACTCGGGACGGTTGCCCGAAAGGCGGAACGCCTCGACGACCTCCAGCCTCTTGGAGAGACGGGCACGCTTCTGGGTAGTGGTGCAGGTTTCCAGCTCCTCCTTGATCTCTGCGGAAAGCGCCTCGAGGTCGATCTCCTCCAGCAGCTCGCGGATCGCCTCAGCGCCCATCGCCGCCTTGAAATCATCCTCATACTTTTCGCGCATATCGCGGTATTCCTGCTCGGTGAGGAACTGCATTTTGGTCAGCTCTCTCGCGTCGCCGGGATCGATAACGATATAAGAGGAGAAATACAGTACCTTCTCCAGCATTCTCGGAGAGATGTCCAGCATCAGCGAGATCCTCGAGGGAATGCCCTTGAAGTACCAGATGTGCGATACGGGAGCGGCAAGCTCGATATGGCCCATACGCTCGCGTCTTACCTTGGCGCGGGTGACCTCTACGCCGCAGCGGTCGCATATTTTGCCCTTGAATCTGATTCTCTTGTACTTTCCGCAGTGGCATTCCCAGTCCTTGGTCGGTCCGAAAATACGCTCGCAGAAAAGTCCGTCGCGTTCGGGCTTGAGGGTTCTGTAGTTAATCGTCTCGGGCTTTTTGACTTCGCCGTAAGACCATTCTCTGATCTGATCGGGAGAAGCAAGACCGATTTTAATTGAATCAAAAACATTATTGTCCATCATAATTCGCGCCCCTCCTTATATTTCATCCGAGCCGTAGTCGTCATAATCGAGCATATCGTCCTGATCCTCGAAAATCGACGACTCGTCAAACATATTATCATCATCATCCTGATCCTCGTCAAGCAGGAAGCCATCCATGGAGGTCATGACCTGGTCTTCCTCAAGCGTCGTATCGTCATCGGAAGCGGTCGGGATATCGTCGTCCTCCTCAAAGTGCTGCTTGAGGTCGATCTCCTCGCCCTGTTCGTTGAGAACGCGGACGTCGAGCGACAGCGACTGCAGCTCCTTGATGAGTACCTTGAAGGACTCGGGGATGCCCGGAGTCGGGATATTCTGACCCTTAACGATGGATTCGTAGGTCTTGACACGACCGACAACGTCGTCGGACTTGACCGTCAGGATCTCCTGCAGGGTGTAAGCCGCGCCGTAAGCCTCAAGCGCCCAGACTTCCATCTCACCGAAGCGCTGACCGCCGAACTGAGCTTTACCGCCCAGAGGCTGCTGTGTGACCAGTGAGTAAGGACCGGTGGAACGCGCGTGGATCTTATCGTCGACGAGGTGATGGAGCTTGAGGTAATACATGTAGCCGACAGTGACGGGGTTATCGAACCATTCGCCGGTACGACCGTCACGGAGCTTGGTTTTGCCCTCCATGGAGATACCGTTCAGACGGAAGCATTCGCCGAAGTCGATCCCGGTATTCTCGCGTTTGTCGGGATAATCGTCTTTATTCTTGATCTGCTCGAACAGTTCAAAGATGTCCTGCTCGTGAGCGCCGTCAAAGACAGGCGTCATGATCTTCCAGCCAAGCGCCTTAGCGGCATAGCCGAGGTGGACCTCAAGCACCTGACCGATATTCATACGGGAAGGTACGCCCAGAGGATTCAGAACGATATCCAGCGGAGTACCGTCGGGCAGGAACGGCATATCCTCGACAGGGAGGATACGTGAAACAACGCCCTTGTTGCCGTGTCGGCCCGCCATCTTATCGCCGACGGAGATCTTGCGCTTCTGCGCCAGATAGCAGCGGACGACCTTGTTGACGCCGGGCTGCAGCTCGTCGCGGCTGTCCTCACGGGTGAAGACCTTGACGTCGACGACGATACCGCTTTCGCCGTGCGGTACGCGCAGAGCGGTATCTCTGACCTCTCTCGCCTTCTCACCGAAGATCGCGCGCAGCAGGCGCTCCTCGGCAGTCAGCTCGGTCTCGCCCTTCGGGGTTACCTTACCGACAAGGATGTCGCCGGCGTGGACCTCGGCGCCGATGTGGATGATACCGTTTTCATCCAGATCCTTGAGCATATCCTCGCCGACATTCGGGATGTCGCGGGTGATCTCTTCGGGTCCGAGCTTGGTATCACGGGCGTCGATCTCATATTCTTCGATATGGATAGATGTATAAACATCATCACGTACGATCTTTTCATTGATCAGAACAGCGTCCTCGTAGTTGTAGCCTTCCCAGGTCATGAAGCCGATGAGGGCGTTCTTACCGAGGGAGATCTCGCCGTTCTTGGTTGCGGGACCGTCAGCCAGTACCTCGCCCTTCTTCACGCGTTGTCCGCGCTCGACGATCGGGATCTGGTTGATACAGGTGCCCTGGTTGGATCTGAGGAACTTGATGACCTCGTGATCCTTGACCTTGCCGTTGTCATACTGGACACGGATGTGGTCGGCGTCGACACTCATCACAGTGCCGTCGTCCTCGGCAAGGATGCAGACGCCGGAGTCGGTGCCCGCCTTGTACTCCATGCCGGTACCGACGATCGGAGACTGGGTCACCATCAGCGGAACCGCCTGGCGCTGCATGTTAGAGCCCATCAGCGCACGGTTCGCGTCATCGTTTTCAAGGAAGGGGATCATCGCGGTCGCGACGGAAACGACCATGCGGGGCGAGACGTCCATCAGATCGAAGCGGAACGCTCTGTGGTCGACGAATTCGCCCTTGTAACGGCCGACGACACGCTCGTTGAGGAAATGACCCTCTTCATCCAGAGGCTCATTCGCCTGAGCGACCATGTACTCGTCCTCGACGTCGGCAGTCATATAGACAACGTCCTTGGTGACAACGCCTCTTTCCTTATCGATCAGGCGGTAAGGCGCTTCAACAAAGCCGTATTCATTAATTCTCGCAAAGGTAGCAAGGTAGGAGATCAGACCGATGTTCGGGCCTTCGGGGGTCTCGATAGGACACATGCGGCCGTAATGGGTGTAGTGAACGTCACGTACCTCGAATCCGGCGCGGTCACGGGACAGACCGCCGGGACCCAGCGCCGACAGACGTCTTTTGTGCGTCAGCTCGGCAAGGGGGTTGGTCTGATCCATGAACTGTGACAGCGGAGAGGAGCCGAAGAACTCCTTGATCGCCGCGGTAACGGGACGGATGTTGATCAGGGATGAGGGCGAGAGCGCCTCGGGATCCTGCGCCTGCAGAGTCATACGCTCGCGGATCACGCGCTCGAGACGGGAGAAGCCGATACGGAACTGGTTCTGCAGCAGCTCACCCACGCAGCGGATACGTCTGTTGCCCAGGTGGTCAATGTCATCGGTATAGCCGATATGCTCGGCAAGGCAGTTCATATAGTTGATAGAAGCGAAAATATCATCGGTCGTGATGTGGTTCGGCACCAGATCGCCGGCTCTGTTCTCGATCTCACGCTTGAGCTCGTCCTCAGACTCACAGGAATCGAGGATCTCGCACAGAACGTCAAAGCTGACGCGCTCCTTGATGCCGAGCGGCTTGCAGTCAAAATCGACAAAGGCGTTGATATCGACCATGCCGTTGGAAAGGACCTTGATCTCCTTTCCGTCGTCGCCGGCGACAAACACGAACTTGACGCCCGCGTTATCCATCGCGGCTGCCTGCTCCTTGGTAAGGCGGTCGCCGCGCTGCGCCATCACCTCGCCGGTGCGGGGATTGGCGACAGGCTGGGTCAGCGTCCTGCCGGCAATACGTCCGGCAAGATTCAGCTTCTTATTATATTTATATCTGCCGACACGCGACATGTCGTAGCGTCTCGGGTCAAAGAACAGATTGTTGATGTGCGTCTGAGCGGATTCGATCGTGGGCGGCTCAGACGGACGCAGCTTGCGGTAAACCTCCAGCAGACCTTCCTCTACGCTCTTGCAGTTGTCCTTTTCAAAGGTCGCCTTGATGCGGGCGTCGTCGCCGAATACCTCTACGATCTCAGCGTCGGTGCCGAGACCTAAGGCACGCAGGAATACCGTGATCGGCAGCTTGCGGTTTTTATCGATACGGACATAGAAAACGTCGTTGACGTCGTTTTCATATTCCAGCCACGCGCCGCGGTTCGGGATAACGGTAGAGGAAAACAGCTCCTTACCGGTTTTGTCGTGCTCCATCTTGAAGTAAACGCCGGGAGAACGGACCAGCTGAGAGACGATAACGCGCTCAGCGCCGTTGATGACAAAGGTGCCGCTGTCGGTCATGAGCGGAAAATCGCCCATGTAGACATTGGATTCCTTGATCTCGCCGGTCTCCTTGTTCAAGAGTCTTGCGGTAACTCTCAGCGCCGCCGAATAAGTCGCGTCGCGCTCCTTACATTCGATCACCGAGTAGTTGGGGTTGTCTACGTCCAGGGTGTAGTTGATGAAATCCAGCACAAGGTTGTTCTGGTAATCGTTGATACCGGATACATCCTTGAAGACCTCCTTCAGTCCCTCGTCCAGGAACCACTGATAGGACTTCTTCTGGATCTCGATGAGGTTCGGCATACCGATGACGTCTTCAATTTTGCCGAAGCTCTTTCTCTCCGCGTTGCCCAATCTGACGTTTTTGACATTAACCATTAGGCACATCACTCCTTCTTTATTTATCCATCACAGAAAGGGAGAATACTGTGCGCACGCGTAAATGACGCGCTCACACAATGATGCAATCACTGCCGCCGACCGCCGGACAGCTCCGTTCATCAACAGGAGCCGCAGTCGGTAACAAGATTGTTTTCAAATTGCACTTGACAAATCGCCGAGACTTTGTTAAGATACTTTGTCGAAAATTCTCTGCGTCTGTCAGAGGCGTATATTCCCCATAATGATACATTGTAGTATTCTAAAACAATTGGTCTGATTTGTCAACGCTTTTTTACGATTTTTTTGAAAAAATCTTTGTTTAATTCTAATACGCAATTATAAATGAATTCTCTTTGTTCCGCGAAATACAGCAAACACCCGACGGCGTTGTTAGTTTATCAGTGCTGTATTTATCGCTGTTTTGGACATATTTGACATAAAAATCACAACAAACCGATGTTTTACCGTATACAAAAGCTGAAAAGGTGACATTTATGGCGCTGCATAAGAAAAAAATTGAAAAAATAATAAAAAAGCCCGTCACTGTATACGTTTACGACGAGATCGACTCTACCAACAACGAGGCTAAACGGCGGGCTTCAGCCGATCGCGGCAGGACTGTTCTGTATGTAGCCGACTTCCAGACAGCGGGCAGAGGCCGACACGGACATGATTTCTTCTCGCCGAAGGGCAGCGGGCTGTACTTCACCCTCTCTCTTCCCCTTTGCGGCTATTTTGCAGGCGTACAGCTGATGACCTGTGCCGCGGGCGTTGCGGTGTGCGAGGCGATCTTCGCCCTGACAGGCAAATCGCCGTCGGTCAAATGGGTCAACGACGTTTTCATCGACGGCAAAAAGGTCGCGGGGATCCTCACTGAGCTGGTCACAGACGGCGACAACAAGCCGCTGTCGGTGATCGTCGGCATCGGTATCAATCTGACGACCGCGTATTTCCCCGCGGAATTTGCCGAAAAAGCCGGAAGCGTCGGCAGTGTCGACCCGAATCGCCTGTGCGCGGAGGTCGCTGACCGTCTGATCGGAATGTTTGAAGAGCTTCAAAATAATTCTGATTTAGAATTAAAACCGCAAAATAATTCTTTCTTAGAATCAAATGTACATTTTAATTCTATCGTAGAAAAATATAAGCGCTTGAACTTCTGCATCGGCAAGACAGTACAATACACGGATCCGGACGGTCTGCATACCGCGCTGGCTGTGGATATCGCTCCTGACGGCTGTCTGGTCGTCGAAGAAAACGGCACCAGCAAAGTCCTTCATTCCGGCGAAATCTCTGTAAAAACCGAAAGCTCCCGTTGAGGGAGCTTTTCCTATAAGGTCGTCAGGTAGTAGATCGCGCCGTAGAGGATCGCCGCGGAGGTGCCGTAAACCAGTACCGGCCCGGCGATAATGAACATTTTCGCCGCCAGTCCGGTGATGAAGCCCTCTGCCTTGAACTCGATCGCGGGAGCGGACATGGAATTGGCAAAGCCCGTGATCGGCACCAGCGTCCCGGCGCCGCCGTGCTTGGCGAGGCGCTCGTACTGATGCAGCGCCGTCAGCAGAACGCCGATAAAGATCAGCGTGACCGAGCAAAGCGTCTTTGCCGTTTCCGCCTCTGCACCGAGCGTCTGATAAAGCTCCGTGATCCCCTGCCCCAGCGTACAGATCAGTCCTCCGATGCCGAATGCCTTGACGCAGTTCTTGACGATCGGGCTGTTCTTGGAGCGGATTTTCACCATCTGCGCGTATTTTTGTTGTGTCATATTATCACCCGTATTCATTTTGCGCAGTCTTTCACGGAATATGCCGTTCACAGATTGTTTAATCGAGGTTACAAAACTGTATTTTGATTTTGTAACCTTATAGTTATATAATAACATCGTATATTGAAAAAGTATGTCTAAAAGGAACGTTATGAGTATTCACTATCTGGACAACAGCGCCACCACGGCTGTCTCGGAAGCAGCGGCTCAGAAAGCGCTGTGCATGATGACGGAGAACTTCGGCAATCCGTCGTCGCTGCACAAGATGGGCATCAGCGCCGAGCTGAGCGTTGAGCAGGCGCGGGAGCTGATCGCCGACGCGCTGGGCGCCTCCCCGAAAAACATCATCTTTACCTCCGGCGGTACCGAAGCCAACAACACGGTCTTGTTCGGCGCCGCACAGGCATTGAAGCGCCGCGGCAGCCGCGTCATCGTATCGTCTGTCGAGCATTCCTCGGTCTACGAGTCGGCAAAGCGGCTCGCCGATCTCGGGTACGATGTACAGTACGCGCCGGTCAACAGCGACGGCGTCGTCGATCTGACCGAGCTGAGCGCCCTGCTGACGGAAAAGACCATCCTTGTCTCCGTAATGGCAGTCAATAATGAGACCGGCTCGATCCAGCCGACCGAAGCGATCGCAAAGCTGATCAAAAAGCGTTCTCCCGAAGCCTTCTTCCACGTAGACGCGGTACAGGCGTTCTGCAAGATCCCGCTCAAGCCGATAAAATGGGGCGTGGACTTCATGACGGTCAGCGCGCACAAGATCCACGGTCCGAAGGGCGTCGGCGCCGTGTTTATCCGCGACGGCGCGCGGCTGATCCCGCTGCTTTACGGCGGCGAGCAGCAGCGAAGGATCCGTCCCGGGACCGAAAGCGCTCCCCTGATCGCCGCCTTCGGAGAAGCCGTCAGAGAAGCGGATATCCCCGCAAGCGGCACAGTCATCCGTGAGCTGAACGCATATGCACTGCAGCAGCTGAGCGGCATCGACGAGGTCGTCGTCAACTCCCCCGCGTCAGCGCTCCCCTACATCATCAACATCTCCGTCAAAGGCATCCGATCCGAGACGATGCTGCATCATCTGGAGGAAAGCGGCGTATATGTGTCCTCCTCCAGCGCCTGTGCCAAAGGAAAGCGCAGCTATGTGCTGGCGGCGATGGGACTTTCCGACGATCGGATCGACAGCTCCGTGCGCATCAGCTTCTGCAAGCACAACACAAAGGACGACGTCGATGCGCTCATCGGCGGCATCCGGACCGGCATCGCCGGACTGCAAAAGAAATAAGCAACCGGGAGAATCTCTCCCTGCGAAAAAAGGAAGATATATGAAAGAAATCGTACTGATCAAACTGGGCGAAATGGTCCTCAAGGGACTCAACCGCCGCACCTTTGAGGATGTCCTGATCAAAAACATCAAGTACAGGCTCAGAGGTCTCGGACAATTTGACATCAAGATCGCCCAATCCACTATCACCGTCATCCCTGTGTCGGACGACATCGACCTGGACGACGTATGCGACCGCATCGGCGAGGTATTCGGCATCGTGACCTACTCGCGCGCGTGCGTCTGTGAAAAGGACATCGACGATATTCTCGCCAAAGCGCCGGTTTATGCTGCGGACGCCCTGAGCGAGGCAAAAACCTTCAAGGTCGAGTCAAAGCGCTCTGACAAGCGCTTCCCCTACAAATCCCCGGAGATCTCCGCTCAGGTGGGCGGCAAGATCCTCGAAGCCTTCCCGCGTCTGAGGGTAAACGTCAAGGATCCCGACGTCACCGTCACCGTCGAGGTGCGCGACTACGGCGCGTACATCCGCTGTCAGACCCTGCGCGGTCAGGGCGGCATGCCGGTCGGCACGTCGGGTCTCGCGACCGTCCTGATCAGCGGCGGCATCGATTCTCCCGTCGCCGCATACATGATGGCAAAGCGCGGTCTGAAGCTGAACGCGGTGCATTTTGAAAGCCCGCCCTACACCTCGGAACGCGCCCGCCTGAAGGTAGAAAAGCTGCTCCGTCAGGTCAGCCGCTACGCGGGCTCGATCGAAATGCACACCGTACCGCTCACAAAGATCCAGGAAACCATCCGTGACCGCTGTCCCGAGGAGCTGTTCACCATCCTGCTCAGACGCGTCATGATGAAGATCTCCTCACGGATCGCCGATGCGACCGGCTCCGGCGCGCTGATCACGGGCGAAAGCCTCGGTCAGGTCGCCTCTCAGACCATGCATGCACTCGGCTGTACCGACGCCGCCGCAACAAAGCTGGTGATGCGTCCGCTGATCGGCATGGACAAGCAGGAGATCATCAATATTTCCCGCAGCATCAATACCTTTGAGACCTCCATCGAGCCGTACGAGGACTGCTGTACCGTCTTTACGCCGAAGCATCCGCGTACCAAGCCCGTTCTCCGATTCGTCGAGGCGGCGGAACGCGAGGCTGAGCTTGACGAGCTGATCGAGGAAGCGATCCGGAACACCGCCGTCAAGACGATCGATCCGTAAAGCGCGGCCGCGTTCTCCCGGATCGGGAAAAGAAAATCTCAAGTTTCGAAAGAGGCTGTTATATGTATCAATGTGAATTATTATCAATCCGTAAAAGCAAAGCGGACGCCGCGCAGCTGGATTCGGGCTTTGACCTGATCTCCACGATCTTGCGTGAAAACGACATCGACGTCCGCTTCAAAACAGAAGTCAGCGCAGACGCCGCCAAGCTGGCGGACGCCGTCTTCAAGGCAGAAGAGGATGAAGCGACCAATCTGTTCGTCTTTGCAAATGCGCTGAACACCTCCGACAGCTCCTCGTTCAAGCGGCTGTTCTATGAATACATCACACGAACAGAGGCCAAGCTGGAACCGGACGGCGAGCATAAGGGATGCACCCCGCGCATCAAAATCTATTCGCTGGGCGATCTCGGCATGGGCTACAAGGGGTATTGCTTCAAGCTCAATCACAAGCTCTATGTCGTCCTCCCCTACGCCTCACTCACGCAGACGGATATCGCGCAGCTGATCGTTGAGGGCGTCAAAAAGGCTAAGGAGATCGTCGGCAGAGCGTATAATCAATATCCCGCCGGGATCTATTATCCCGATGCGCCCGCACCCAAGGAGCCTTCCGCAGATTCCGCTGAGGATAAGTCAGCCAAGAAGCAGAAGAAGCCCAAGGGGCAGAAGAAAAAGGAAGGCTTTTTCCGCTCCTTTATCCCGCACAAGGGCGAAACAAGGGGCACCAAGGCACGCAAGATCATCGTGCTGGTCGCGATCGCCGTCTTTATCGGCGCGCTGATCTATGTCATCAACTACTTTGTCATCGAGCCTGCCGTCAACAACGCGATCAACGACGAGATCCGTGAGGTCGCCTACAACAAGGAAAGCACCTCCCCCACCACACCGGACGGCAAGCCGACCAAGGAACAGGACTGGGACGCTTTGAAGGATATCAACGACGAGATCGTCGGCTGGATCCGCCTTGACGACAGCCGCATCGATTATCCCGTCATGTTCCACGAGGGCGACGATCAGTACAGCCAGTACTACCTCAACCACACCTACAAGCATGAATGGTCCGCCTACGGCACCGTTTTCATCGACTACAGAAGCAAACAGTCGACCGATTCGAAGAACGTCATCACCCACGGTCACAACATGATCGACGGCAGCATGTACCACACCCTGATGAATTACTCCGACCGCTTTGAGGGTGACCTCGACTACTATCGCGATCACTCCGTCCTCACCTTCAACACACCCGACGAGGACGCGCAGTGGAAGGTCATCTCGGTATTCAAGACCTCTACCCTTTACGCGCACGGCGAATTCTTCAACTACATGCAGGGCGAATTCACCTCCGACGCGGAGTTCATGAACTTCGTCTACAACGTGCGGATCCGCTCCATGTTCAACGTACCGGTCACCGTCAACGAGAACGACCAGCTGCTCACGCTGTCGACCTGCTCCTATGAATACTCCGATTTCCGTACCGTTCTGGTCGCAAGAAAGGTACGTCCCGGCGAGGATCCGTCGGTCGACGTCGACCTCGCCTCCGTCAATGACGATCCGTTCCTCCCCGAGGTCTGCTACAACGGCGAGCGACCCGATCCGCTGACCTTCAAGAAGGCTTACCAGAAGGGCTGGATCAACTGGTACGACGGAAAATATGACGGCAAAAACGACAACACCCTCAAGGGCAGTGAGGTCCTGACGGCGACAGTCGCCGCCAATCCGACCGAGCCTCCGACAGAGAAGCTCAAGCCCGGCGAGACCAGAGCCCCCGCAGAGCGCCGTGTCTTCACCGTCACCTACACCAATCTGGACGGCTCGCAGTTCGCCTCTTACAGCGTATTTGAGGGCGACCCGGTCCCCGTTCCGGAGGATCACCCCACCTATGACGACGAAAACTTCACCTACACCTTTGTCGGCTGGGATACGGACATCGAGGGCGTGGACTTTGAGCACCTCAATACCAGCCTGAGTATCGCGCCGAAGTTTGATTACACACCAAAGTAGACGATAAGCCATGAAATACGATCTGATCTTTTACATCGCCAAAAAAACCGGATATTGTGAGAAACGTCTGAAACGTATCCTCTCGCGCATCGGCTGTGAGCCGAACCGCATCGTCAGCGCGACCTCCCCCACCGACCTCGGCGAGGAGGTCACCCACAGCCTGCGGCTGTGCAGGCTCGCGGTGATCGTCGGCGGACTGCACTCATTGGAGGACGACAACCTCGCGACCGTACTGTCGCGCGTCTTCTCCATCGCCGGCATCTCGCTGAACAATATGCGCAAGCTGTCCTGCGAGAGCGGCGCGGAGGGCTACCTGATCCGCTACAAAACCCAGATGATCCTTGCGCTGCCCGATGATCCGGATAACATCGAACAGCTGCTGAGCGAGGATGTGCTGAATTACCTGAAAGAAAAGCTGAGCTGATCCGTCAGCCGCTTTTGATAGCCGAACCCAACATCAAATTCAGAAAGGAACTTGACTATGAACGAAAAAGAATTGATCCTGGACGCAATGAGAAAAGCAGGCGAGCCGCTGAACGCAGGCAAGGTCGCGGAGCTGACCGGCCTTGACAGAAAGGTCGTCGATAAGGCGTTTGCCGCTTTGAAAAAGGAAGGCGCTATCGTATCGCCCGTGCGCTGCAAGTGGGAGCCTGCCGAAAAGTAACATCAGACATAAAAGAGCTGTCGCAAAACGAGGAGTTTTGCGGCAGCCTTAAGCATTGAACGAGAGAATCGTAACAATACAAATAATGGAAGAATAACTAAGCGCAACA
>ONAS01000142.1 GCA_900315815.1 uncultured Eubacteriales bacterium | reverse complement strand
CGATAGAAGCCGAAGAACCCTTCTACATCTACCGTACAAAGGATAAAAAGGGCGGAAATCCGATCTCTATGCTTTATGCCGAGAAGGCGGAGCAGGAGCAGAACTTCCTGCTCGGCACATGGGCAAACGACTATTTCTTCTCTCCGGGTTTGACCACCGCCTACACCTACAGCATGAACGAGGATATCTACTCGACGCTGTGGGAGGATCAGACCGTCCTGACCAAGCTGCCCGTTCAGCTGGTGGACACCATCACTACGGCTAACGGCGCCGTCACTCCCACTGTGGCTGAAACAGTAGCCGAACAGCCCACAGAAGCTGTTCAGCAGGAAGAAGTCCGGCAAGAGGTTCAGGAGGAAGTTCCGCAGGAAGAGGTTCAGCAAGAGGAAGTACCTCAGGAGAACCAGGAAGAGGTTCAGCAGGAAGAAGTACATCAGGAGAATCAGGAAGAAGTCCAGCAGGAAGAAGTCCAACAAGAAGAAGTTCAGCAAGAGGAAGTTCAGCAGGAGGTTCAGGAAGAACCCACAGAAGCTCCGCCTACCGAGGCTCCGACTGAGGCTGAGAAAACGGTCAAAACCATCAATCTGACCATCCTCACTCCCCGTGACGGTCTGCCCGCAACATCGGCTAATCTCACCGGTATGCTCGGCGATCCGTCTGCTCCTTACACAGAGCGCACCGAGCGCGGCGACCGCGTCAATAAATATCAGGCGTCGGTATTCGGCAGGGGCGGCATTATGGCGCTGATCCTCGGTGTTGTGGTGCTCTTTGCGGCGATATCTTATTACTTCTTCCGCAAAAGACGCGCCGCTAAGAATGACCCCGAAAACGCAAACAACTCAAATAAATCCAAGAAACAGAAGAAATCGAAAAAAACCAAAAAATCAAAGGGATCGAGGTGACAGACATGAAGAAACGAATAACCGCGCTGTTCATCGCGCTCTTATTGGTCGCGTTCAGTCTGCCGATCTCCGCAAACGCGGCGAGCGTCACCGTTGACGAGATAAAGCCGAACGTGGTTCTATCCATCGTGCCGTGCAACGCCACCGACGCTTCTGTCGATCTTAATGGCGAAAACCTCAAGGATATCCAGATCTACACCTCTAAAGGCGTAGATAATCAGATGTGGCTGCTGGGCAAGGTCGGCGACTATTACACAATAAAGTCAAAAAAGACCCAAGATGTCATCGAGGTCAAGGACGGCAACGCCGTCGCCGATCAGATGATTGAGGTCAACGCATACGATGGCTCCGACAAGCAGCTTTGGCGGCTTGAGAAAATGGATGACGGCAGCTATTCGATACACAGCAAGCTCGACGATTCTCTCGTGTGGGACGTTCAGGGAGAAAATACCTCGAACGGCACAAGGATAATGATCCATGCTCAGCACAAAAAGAGCAATCAGAAATTCCTCTTCATCAACGACGTCGGTTCAGCTGGCTCCGTGCGTCGATCTGAACGGCAGCAACGAAACAGATTTGCAGCTGTATAAATCACGTCAAAAGGTAAACCAGAGATGGAAGATAAAGAGAGTCGGCAGCTACTACGCCTTTATCAGCGTATGGAAAGACAAAAAAGCGGTCGACGTCCCGGGCGGCGACGCATCCCTGCGTAAGGGGCTGCAGTGCTATGAGTATAACGGCACCGACGCTCAGCTTTGGCGGCTCGAAAGCTTAGGCGACGGTACCTATCTCATCCACAGTAAGCTCAACGACAAATATGTGTGGGACGTGAGAAACGGCACATGGGATGACGGAAATGCGATCCAGCTGTATGATATCACCAAACGCTACGATCAGCGCTTCCGCTTCATCCACACCTCTACCGTAGAGCCGATGTCCGAATGGGGCGCAAGCCGGCACGACTGCAGCGGATCGAACTGGTCTGTCTGGGACGGCTCTATGAATACGAATTGGTATAATAAAAACGAGACCGATCAGTATATCAACAGTGCCGCTGACCTCGGCGGTCTGATCTCGCTAGTTATGAACGACTACGATATGACGGGAAAGACGATCCATCTGATGTGCGACGTCAACCTTGCAGGCATCCACTGGACGCCGATAGGTTTTTCGAATCACTGGTTCCGCGGTCACTTCAACGGTCACAATCACGCGATCATCGGACTGAAGAATACGAACGAGGACGACAACTGCGGCCTGTTCGGAATGGTGGACGGCGGCTCGATCTGTAACCTTGCGGTCAAGGGCACGATAAAAGCCGACTATCAGGTCGGCGGTATCGTAGGCATTTTGGAAAAAGGACACGTCTGCAACATCTACAGCGAGGTCAACATCACCAACGCGACCGATGACCGCGAGGGCGGTATCGTCGGAGCGATCGCGTACGGCGGTCTGGTCGATCACTGCACGCAGAACGCTACCGTCAATTCGGACGACATTGATCCGCACAGAGGCGGTATCGCGGGCTACAACGACGGCTTCATCCGCTACTGCGTCAACAGCGCCACGGTCAACCACGGGAACCAGTACGCCGGCGGCATTGTCGGTACACAAGGAAACGGTACCATCGAATTCTGCGCTAACCACGGCACCGTCGGCGGCGGCAACAACTCCGAGTTCATCGGCGGCATCTGCGGCAAGATGAACGGCGGCGTCATATTAGGCTGTTATAACGACGGAAAGGTGTTCAGCGCCGACAACGACGACGTCGGCGGCATCTGCGGCAGGGCGGATAACGATTGGCTCATAATCTGCTGTATCAACGAAGGCAGAGTATACGGCGACGACAGGATCGGCGGTATCTGCGGCTA
>ONAS01000043.1 GCA_900315815.1 uncultured Eubacteriales bacterium | reverse complement strand
TGTTTTATTGTAGCACATCCCCGCCTGCCGCGCAACGAGAAAAACTGCCCGCGTCCGTCGGGAAATATGGGCAGAATGCACATAACGGCGCGGACGCGATCGTGATCGAATCGACCGGATCTCCCTTCAGGCATAAGATGCCGCAATCACTTGTTTCAGATAATGAAAAATTTTTTCGGTTTGCTGGATATTTGTTGGACACGGCGGCAGAAAATATGGTATAATATCTTTCATAGTCAATACGAAAAACGGGAAGGAGAGAGATCATGCCGAAAAAAAGAGTCAATGAAATGGGCTCTCTGGAGAAAAAGCATTACTCTCTGGAAGCAAAAGCCTTCAGAAGCACGATCATGGGCGCGATCGTGCTGGGATTGGCGGCGCTGGTGATCGGGCTGGGAATCTATACCTACACGCTGGTGCATCAGTACATCACAGAAGCCTTCAATCTTTCAAAAAGCGCCGCCGCGATCCTGCAGAAGGCGTCGGACGTCGAGCCGCTGGCAAACGAAGTCGTCGCGGATTACCGTGCGTTGTCCGATGAGGAGCGCGCACAAAAGCGCACCGACGCCTATCGCAAACGCTTCTCCTCCTATACAAAGCGCGAGGATTATCAGATGATCCGCACGATCCTGGAGGATTTCGCCAACGCTGTCGATATCGACGATATCTATCTCGCGATGTATGACCGCGATACCTGCTCTCTGATCTATATCGTCGATCAGGACAACGATCCCGAGACGCAGGTCATGCCCGTGGAATGGGACAAGGTCAGCGAAAAGGAAATGGAGGATTTCCTCGCCTCCGACGGAAAGGACGAGGTCTGGTCCATTCAGAACACAAAGGACTACGGCTGGCTGTGCACCAGCGGCGTCCCTATCCAAAACGACAGCGGAGAGACCGTGGCGTTCGTCCTGTCGGACATCTCGCTGCATAACGTCGCGCACGGCATGCGGGGCTTTTTCTGGTCGTACTTTGTCGCGATAATCGGCGTTGTGATTATCGTCGGTATCCTGATGGCGAAGCATATGAAGAAGAAGCTGGCGACCCCCATCAATCAGATATCCGTCGCGGCACAGAATTATGTCGAAGACCGCCGCAGGGGCGTCAAGGATGTCGCGCATTTTGCGTCGCTGGATATCCGCACGGGCGATGAGATCGAGAATCTGAGTCTGATCATGGACGATATGGAGCGCGAGCTGGCGGAGTATGAGGAGAACCTCATGCGGATCACCGCGGAAAAACAGCGCATCAGCACCGAGCTTTCCCTTGCCACAAGGATCCAGGCGGATATGCTGCCCAACATCTATCCCGCGTTCCCCGAGCGTCCCGATTTCGATATCTATGCTTCGATGGATCCCGCAAAGGAGGTCGGCGGCGACTTCTATGATTTCTTCCTGGTGGACGACGACCACCTGTGTATCGTGATGGCGGACGTCTCCGGCAAGGGCGTTCCCGCCGCGCTGTTCATGATGGCGTCAAAGATCATCATCGCTTCCAACGCAAAGCTCGGAAAATCCCCGGCTCAGATCCTCACCGATACCAACGCCGCGATCTGTTCCAACAACCGCGAGGAGATGTTCATCACGGTATGGCTGGGAATACTGGAGCTGTCCAGCGGAAGGCTCACCGCCGCCAACGCAGGTCATGAGTACCCCGTGATACGCAAACCGGACGGCGTGTTCGAGCTGATCAAGGACAGACATGGCTTTGTCATCGGCGGCATGAACGGCATCAGATACAAAGAATACGAATTGCAGCTGGAACGCGGCTCCCGACTGTTCCTGTATACCGACGGCGTTCCCGAGGCGACCGACGCACAGGGAAGGCTCTTCGGCACAGAGCGCATGATCGACGCCCTGAACCGTGACGCCGACGCTTCGCCGAAGGACATCCTGAAGCAGGTGCGCTCCGCCGTGGACGACTTTGTCGAGGACGCGGAGCAGTTCGACGATCTGACGATGCTTTGCCTGGAGTACATGGGCAGCGTGCAGGATGGATCGTAAACAAGCAGCGACAGTTTTTCAATCATAATCGATCCCCGCAAGGCGGGTCATCGTCATTGACGGTTGACCGGTATGCGGGGATTTCTTTGAATGCGAGCGGCATGAATCTGAACAGGCAAATGAAAAGGACATGGCTGTTTATCGGATTTCTCCTGTCAGGGGGCGTATGCAGTCTGTTGACGCGGACAGACAATTTGTTTTTCAATACGCTGATGTTAGCCGCGAACTTCCTGATCTGCGGCGTCCTGCTGCTCTATTGGGTTCAGTCGGTGCGCACACGGCTTTTGCCGACGAAGGCGCGTTCCTACATTTTGATCGCCGCTGTTCTGATGCTGTTTTATCTGGCTCTGCGGGTATTCAAATACCGTATTGCCGGAGCCGGCGCGATACCGTCCCGGTATGCGGTCTATGCATACCGGATACCGCAGGTGATCATCCCGACGCTGTTCCTCATGACCAGTGTCCGTATCCGGCGAGGGGAACATGAAAAAGCCCATCCCGCTGACGCGCTTCGCCGGCGGGGTGGGCATTGCTGTATCCTGCGGGGTAAAACGAGCGGATGCAAACAGCTTTGATTTGCGTGCGGTGTTCCGCTGCCGCGGGTCGGCGATCTCCCGACGCACCCCTTTGTGCAAAACACCTAAAAAACAGTCTTGATATTTTATATGCAAATCAATGCGTTTATGAAATAATATCCAATTAGGTACTGTCCGTTGAATACGGATGCAAAATGAGAGGAGAAAAGGATATGAAAAAATCGATTTCTTTGACAAAGCGATGCTTTACCGTGCTTCTTGCGGTGCTGATCGCATCATTGACGCTGATAACCGCGTACGCGGAAAACAGCTCGCCCGATCAGAGTGAAGGCGAGCGCCGCGATACCTATGTCATCGGCGACGCGGACGTCGACCGCGATGTGACCATCCTCGACGCCACCGCGATCCAGCGGTACCTCGCGGAGCTTTCCAATGATCACTTTGACGAAAAAGCGGCTGACGTGGACGGCATGGAGCTGTCGATCCTGGATGCGGCATATATCCAGAGATTCCTGGCGGGGCTCAGCGATCCGTACGACATCGGCGATACTGCTGCCGTACCGAAGTCCCGGACCGGATTTTCGGATGTCGCCGTCTGCGCGTGGTATGAGGACGCCGTGGATTGGGCGGTCGATAACGGGATCGCGCAGGGGATCGGCGACGGACTGTTCGGCGTCGGACAGGCGCTGACACAGGCGCAGATGGATGAGATGCTGCGCCGCGCCGCGGGTCTTGCGGAATCGGAGGAGACCTCGGCACAGCCGGTCGATCGCCTTACTGCCGTGACCGCGATCTGGGAGCAGTTCTCAGACGGCGAGACCGCAGAATGCCCCTTTGCCGATGTGACGGAACATGCCGGCGCCGTTGGCTGGGCGTTTGAAAAGGACATCGTCACGGGAGAGCCGGGCGGTGATTTCCGTCCGGAAGAGATCATCACGCGTGAGGAATTCGTCACGATGCTGTATCGCTGTCGCTGGCAGGCGGACGGCTTTATCGACAGGAACGTCGGCGTGTTCCGCGAGAAGCTCACCGACGAGACCGCAAAGGTACGCTACTTCTCCGACTTGAGATCCGTCGCCTATATGAGCCTCGCGGACTACTACGCGATCATGCTGCCCGGGTATCAGATGCAAACGGAGCCGGCAGGGGACGGCAAGTACACCCTGACCAGCGCCTGCGGCACCGCGATCGTTGACGTGAAGAACGATACGTTCCACTCGGATGACTACGCGGCTTTCACCAACATCATGTGGCAGATCCAGGACGGCATGGACAACATTTATCTGGACGGTTATCCCTTTGTTCAGGTCGTCGGCGCAGCGTACTCACAAGCGCCGAAGCCGGTCGACTTCCTCTTCGGCGAGAGGTACGGCATCGACCTGAGAGCGGACGGCGATCAGGTGTATTTCCCGCTCGCGACGATGTCCGATATGTTCGCGAATATGGATTACCTCTACTCCAGCTACAACGGGACCAACCTTTATGTCAACGCGGACAACGACATGGGCTATATGTACGAGCGCGACCCCGAATACTTCGATCCGATCCTGAGCGCTCATACCCGCGACGCGGAGCTTGCCGCCTTCAACTACAGCGAGCTTTGCTTTGTATTCGACTACCTTTACGGCTATCCCGGACGCGGGATCCTGTATGAGGATGTGGATCTTCAGCATGTCGGGCTTGACCGCGCGCTGAAGGACTTCGGACCTGTCGGAACACGCACAAAGGAGCTGCTGCTCAGTACCGACTGGGTAGACTATTTCATGGGTATGATCCGCTTCAACACGCTGGTAGATGACGGCGGTCACACTACTGTGTCTGTCTCTTCGCACAGCAACGTCACCACAAACCCGGCGCGCGCATGGATTAATGCGAGAATGTCCGGCTCAAGTGTTATGGCTGCCTATTTTTCGGATATGATGGATGTGATGGCACGTGTGCCCTCAACAATGGACAATCTGTTCGGGTTGATGGACCTGCGCACAGAGATGCTGGGTGACGGTCACTATCACACGCAGGGCGATACGGCTTTCTACTCGATGAACGGTTTTGTAGCCGACAAGGCACCTTGGAAGGATTATTATGCCAACGGCGGCAGCTTTGACGATTATGACGAACCGGTATTCATGGAGCTGATCTCCTCGATGAATAAGGCGCAGAATGACCCTGCCATCCACAATTTTGTGATCGACCTGAGCACGAACGGCGGCAGCGCCGACGTCCTGCTGGGACTGATCTCCCTGATCAACGACGACCGCAAGGGCGTGCTGAAATACCAGAACGTGCTCCAGGAACAGGACATCGTCCAGGATTTCCTCATCGACCGCAACTTTGACGGAAAATTCGATGAGGCGGACGCGGACGTCCATTACGATCTGAACTTTGCCGTGCTGGTCAGTCAGGAATCCTACTCCTGCGGCAACCTTTTCCCGTCGATGTTCAGAGACATGGGATTGATGGTCCTGGGCGAACGCTCCAGAGGCGGCGCCTGCACGATCCTCAGTCTGAATACGGCTGACGGCTTCTATTACCACATCTCAGACTACCAGATGCGCCTCACCAACGACGCGGGCGAGGTCATCGACGCAGGCATCGAGCCTGACGTTAAGCTGGTCAAGACCGGCGCCGACGGCAAAAAGGATTATTCGGACTTCTATGATCTTTCTCTGCTGTCAGATCTGATCAACGATTACTACGCGAAATAAGACGCCGCGTAAGCTGTAAGATATTTTGGATACCGGGATCGGCACAGACTTTCCCGGTATCTGTTTATCAAGACGACATGAAAAAGGATGGTTGCCATGAATAAAAGGTTCAGACAAATGATCGCCGCGGGGATCGCCGTATGGCTTGCGGCTTCTTCCTGCGTCACGGCGTCCGGGCAAAGCGCACCGCTGTCGCTCGGCGACGTCGTCACGGCGCTCCATGACAGCGACAAACTGTACTATGATCTGGAGAGCTCGACGAGCTATTGGGATTACTGGAAAAGTAAGGAATCACGATCTTCCGACAGAGATCACGACATGACGGACACGGACGCACTTCCGTCGAAATTCGATCTCAGGAACGTTGACGGCAAGTGCTATGTCAGCCCCGTCAAGCTGCAGGATCCGTGGCCTACCTGCTGGAGCTTCGGCGCGGTCGCGGCGGCGGAAACGAGCCTTGCGTACGCGTTCGGCTTCGACTACAACGATAAGGACGCCGACAACGCGGAGATGTTCGATCTGTCCGAGCGGCACCTCGCGTGGTTCATGTACAACCCGCTGCCGGAGGGCAATAAACAGTATCCGTCACAGGCGGGCGAGGGCAACTATCCCGTGCAGGATACGACCGGGAAGGACAACCAGCAGAAGAGCGCCGCCGTGTTCGGTATCGGCGGCTACATTGGGCAGGCGACCACCCTCCTTTCGGCGGGGATCGGACCCGTCCTTGAAAAGGACGTCCCCTATGAGGGCAGGGACGCCGAGCTGTTCGACAAGAACTATTCTTTCTATTCGATGAAGGTCGGCGCAGACGGCGCCGCTGACGCCGCCTCGCTCACGCTGCTGATGATGAGCGTTCCGATGAGCGAAGCAAAGTACAGGGAGACCGTCGCTGAGTATGAAGCGGCGGGATATCTCCATCTGACCTACGATCAGGCGATCGCGATCACCGGAACGCCTGACCCCGATTACGCGGACAAGACCGTCTTTTTCGATATGTCGGAGACCGGCCGCGGCGACTGGACGGTCAGCGAGGATTATCGTTTCCAAAGCGTCTATGATCTGCTGGAGAGCAACCTGCTTGCCGGCCCTGCTCAGGCGGATGAAAACGGCGCGTATGTCTACGACGCGAACGCCGCCGCGATGATCAAGAACGAGATCGTCAGCGGCAGAGCCGTCACCTTCGGATTCTTAGCGGATCAGGCACAGCCGGGTCAGCAGATCGCGCCCGACTCACTGCTGAACTTCCTCGACGAGAACGGTCATAAGACCGATATGAACAGCGCGGCGATCTGGGCGCAGTACACCTATGACAAGACCTACGATCCCTCCGATCCCTCATCGATCAATCACAAGGTCAGCAATATCAATCACGCCGCCTGTATCGTGGGCTATGACGACAGCTTCCCCAAGGAATACTTCAACGATCCCAACGGCACCCTGCAGGGCGACGGCGCGTGGCTGGTCAAAAACAGCTGGGGCAGCATCAACGCTGAGGATCCCGCCGACCGCAGATACTGGGGCAACGGCGGCGACGGTTACTTCTGGCTCTCCTATTACGATCAGGGCATCAGTATTCCCGAGAGCTTCCGCTTTGCCCAAAGCAAGGACAGCGATCATGTTCTCCAGAACATCGATATGTACGACTTCATGCCCGAGATCAACCGCGACCGCGTCACGCTCGACGGCGACGTATACATGGCGAACGTGTTCACCTCCAAAAACAACTGCACGGTGCGCTATATCGGCATCGAGACCGTTGAGGCGGATACGACCGTCTCATACAGCATCTACTTCCTTGACGACGACGCAAAATCGCCGACAGACGGTTACTGTGTGCTGACCAGAGATATCACCTTTCCGTATGCGGGCTACCACAAGATCGACCTCGGCAGGACGCTGGGTCAGGCAAAGGGCAATCGGTATTCGATCGTCGCGAAAGCCGTCAGGAACGGCAAAAGCACCGTGTACTTCAATCACGCCGAGACCCTGGAGGGCTTTATCAACTACTATCCGTCCAGACAGGCGCGCCATGCCGACAGCGGCAAGGATCCGAACACCTTCAAGCCCGATATGCTGTACAGCAAGGGCGTTGTCAACAAGGGGGAGAGCTTTATCGGCGTCGGCTCCGCTGACGGTACACAGTGGGCTGACTGGGCTGACGTGACCGCCGATCTCAAGAGCCTGAACGCCGCGCAGGGCATGGATCTCTTCACTTACGATAATTTCCCGATCAGAAGCTACCCGGAGACCGAGCCGATCACGGCGACGAATATCGTCACAGAGGAACGGGAGTCCTATACCGTCGGCGAAGAGGTCAAGGGTCTGACGGTCATCGGCAACAAACCGATACGGATTTCGGCGACGACGTCACCTATGAGCTGACCGTCACGATCGGCGCTTCTCAAACAAAGATCACGACGTCCGCCGCGGGTCTGAAGGCAGGCGAAAACCGCACCTTTGCGTACAGCTATACGGTCACGGGCGCAGACGTCATGGCGGGGAAGATCGACAGCATCATGACGGTCAAAAGGAACGGCGAGGCGATCGCCTATGACCCCGTGTTCGGCGATATCCTGCGCTTTACCGTGACGGCGTCGGGTGCGTATCTTCTCGGTGACGCCGACGGCGACGGCGCGGTGACGATCCTCGACGCGACAGCGATCCAAAGACATCTGGCAGACCTGCCGACAGCGTTCTGTGCAGCGGCGGCGGATGTTGACGGAGAGGACGGCGTCACGATCATCGACGCAAACTATCTCCAAAGATGGCTGGCAGGATTGCCCTCGAATGATGAGATAGGGCAGGTCATTCGCTGAACGATCGATTATCCTGAAGATACAGCGTTCACAATGAAACGATCCTTGAGCGGCTAAAGTCACCCCGGTCACAAAGGTATCACGGAACAGCAGTCCAAACCCCTGACAGGCAGTTTTTTCACTGCCTGTTTTTCTTTGTCAAACGGCATGAAAAAGCCCGCTGACAAGTATTGTGCTGACAAAGCCGATATGTTATAATCATCATGAGAAACGGATTCTTTGGTCGGCGCATTCTTCTTATCAGCCATCGGATCGGGGGCGTCGGCGCCCCTTATCTCAAATATGTTTACAGCGGAGGCAGTTATGAAACACAGATTATTCAATGCCGTCATCTCGGTCGTGCTGTGCGCGGCTCTGATCTTCGGCGCGGTCCCGATGACGTTCTCTGCCGCACCCGACACGCGTGAGTATACGCGTCTGACGGATCTTGATGAGATCACGGCGGCTTACCTGAGCGACAGCGAAGCGCGTACGGCACAGTATCCGAACGGTGCGATCATGCTGGTCGAGACCTCGGCGGAGCTGGAGATGGAACAGACCTACGCCATCGATATCTTCCGACAGGGCGGTACTGCCGGCGAAGCCAGGATCAGGCTTTCCACGGTAGATATGACCGCCGGCTACGGCGAGGACTATCGGCTGTACCTCTCGGACAAGCTGTCGGATCAGGCGGTACCGGGCGAAAAGAAGCTCTATTACTACGAGTCCGGCGTCCCCTATGTCGCGCGTCTGTCCGATCACGAGACGTACTACATGACACAGGACAACGTCGACGACCTCGAACAGGCCAAAAAGGACGCCTCCGAGATCAACGATATGGCCGCCGCCAACATGCCTCATTCCACCGAGAGCATACTCACCTTTGCGGACGGCGAGGATCGCAAGACCGTCCTGATAGAAACGCTGAAAAAGCAGGAGGTCACCGACGACCTGGAGTTCATGCTGGTGCTGTCCGATCCCGAGAACTGCTCTATCAGCGCCAACACCTCGGGCATATATTCTATCAAAGAGACCAGAACAAAGCCGAGAGCCAGGCTGGAGGTCGTATCGACCTCTGCTAACCCGAAGGATGACGAAGCCTTCGTATCTGTACTGCGCACGGGCAACCTGGGCGGATATGACAGCTTTCGCCTGACCACGCAGTCCGGTTCCGCTCAGGCGGAGAAGGACTATATCGCAGTGGCCGAGGATCTGCGCTTTGTGCCGGGCGTCAGCGAGCTGAAGGTCCCGGTCACACTGCTGGACGATGCACAGGACGGCAGCTTCAGCGTGGAGCTGTCAGACGCTTCCGCCAACGCGGACATCGTGACCGGTACCGCCGACGTCAAGCTGGACAGCGACGCCGATATCGCGGCGGTCGGCGCCGAGTCAAAGAAATATGTGACCGACTTCACCTATAAGTCGTCCAAGTATCGTGAATATGAGTTCGTCGACCTGAGCAAGTTCCATAAAGAGAAGTGTCTGGGCGACTGGGACGACGCCCAGAACAGGTATGATAACAACAAATGGCGTCTCGACTATGACCAGTGGGGCTGGAAGAACCACGCGGTCGACGCTATGTCGCCTTCAAAGATCAGCTTTGTCGGCGTGAAGGACGTCCGGTTCTGCTATGATAACGCGGGCGGCTCGTGCAAATGGGACGACGCCGCTGTCGTGCTGTCTGAGATCAATCCCCTCGACGACGGCGACAGAGAATGCGACTGGATGGACAGCCTCGGACAGAACGGCGTCAGCTGGGGCATGGGCAACATCAGCTCGTCGCATCTCACCAAGACGATCACACCTACCTCCAATGATAAATTCATCTATCTTGTGCTGCACAAGGCGGGCTTCTCAGGCTGCTGCGGCGTCAAGTTCCACGATTATACCGACGACAAGGACTGCTCCTTCCGTCTTAACCTGCAGGGCTACAGCGTCAACATCATCGACCCCGAACCGGTCACCCTTTATAAGAACGGCAAGCTGGAGACGGTACACGCGGTCACGAACGCCCAGTTCACCGACCCCGGTTCCTCTTCTGCCAACTATACGACAGGCGCGACATTCTATCGCTACGACACAACCGCGATCAAAGCCGCAGTCGACTCCAAGTACGGCACCGCCGTGCTCAAGGGCATCTATATCTGCAATCCCGACGACGTCAACAAGCATTCGTCTCTGATCACGCTGAGCGGAGGAAACTTCACCTTCTCGCCAGAGATCATCAGGAACTACTCGTCCTACATCGTCTCCAACAGATTCACCATCCGCCCTGTGTATGAGTTCGAAAAGATCGACTTCCGCACGGAGAGCTACTCCGACAGCGAGACAGGCGTCACATTCACCGCCGACAACAGCAGCCATTCCGGCGTGTTCACCATCGACGGTAAGAAGTACGGTACCGTCAGCTGGAGCGCTGACAGCGCCCGCGGCGGCGACTACTATGACGGCGATGAGCTGGTGTTCACCTTCACTCCCGAGGAGACCGGCGTTGACAAGAGCGTCGCGTATGAATACCGATTTGCCGACGTCGAGTCCGATCTTTCCTCTGCCCAGTGGTACAAGACCGGTACGGCGGCGGACAAAGTCAACATCACGCTCAGCCACAGGTACTTCTCGGTATCCCCGTATATCACCGACCTGACCGCGAAGAACCGGCTGGTCGTCAAAAATCCCGGCCGGGGCGGGTTCACCTCCAAGGGGACCAAGTACGCCTCCGAGAATCCCGACGGCTCGGTTACCGTCACCGGATACTATGTCAAGGGCGGCGACAACACCGAAACTATCGATGAGAGCTTCGTCAACTACGCTCCCGGCAAGCGCATGGAGTATACCGCAGAGCCGAACAGCGGATGGTATGCAGTGTGGTCATATACCGACGCCGCGACCCATCGGCAAAAGGAATACTGCGGAAACAGCTTCTATTACTCGGTACAGAATCCCTTCCGCTTCAACGACAACACCGTCACGCTGGAGTTCCGACAGGTCGATACATCAAAATACAAGCGGATCTCGGCTCCTTTGAGCGGTAAGATACTTGTCCCGCAGGGGACCGTACTGCATCCGGCGACGTCCTCTGCCGACGTCAGAACGCCCGCCGTCAACGCGACGGTATTCATGGACGGATACAGCGCCGTCACCGACGCCAACGGCAGCTTTGTGCTGAAGGCGGGCGCTGAGGGAGACCAGCCTGCCATGATCACGGCGATCGGCGAGAGCAGCGGTCAGCAGCCCGACAGCAAATACCGGGTCGATGAGCTCCGCCGCGCGCTGATATACTACAACGGCAATTACTGTATCTGTGATATCAGCCTCACGGGAGACGGCCCGGAAATAACCGCCTTCAACAGTACGGTCGTCCTTGACACCGCATCCACGCTCGGCGTCATCCCCAAGCACGCGCAGGCGTTCAGCTTTGACACGGGCGAATACGGCGACAGCATCACCCTCGTCAACGCCCGTTCGGTGAACTTCTCGGTCGATTTCGACGCGCGCAGCATCAGCCCCGCAAAGCCTGTGAACCTTGCCCGCTGGAGCTTTGAGAGCCCGGACGGCATGATCCGCAGCACCGCGGATATCCCCGTCCTCAGCGGGTCGTCCACGGCCTCATACTCCTGCGTGATCACCGAAAAGGCAAAGCCGGGCGACCATATGTTCATCGAATTCTATAACAAGAGCTTTGACAGCTCATCCGACGCGCAGTACACCTTCTACGGCAAGTATGAGGTGGGCTACACCTTCGTCAGCGCGAACATCGAGAAGGTCATGTCCTATATGCCCGACATCGGCTATTATGACGAAGAGGGCCCCTCCGCGACCGGCAGCGATACCGCCTCGACCGGCGCGCATTACAGCAAGATCCCCTCGGCGCCGGCTATCGGCCCCATCAGTCCCATGATCTCTCTGTACGGCTTTCTTCCTACCTACAGCGAAGCCGCTACCGGTCAGAAGGATCAGAAGACCGGTAAGGATCTGTACTGCCTTGAGATAGGAGTCCAGGTAAGTATCGCGCGTACCGATACCGCAGACAAAAAGGGCAGCTGGAGCGCGGCGAGCGTCGCAAAGCAGTGGAGCAAGCTCTCGGATATCATCACCAAGACCCCCGGCGAGCTGATCCAGAACATGCATACCAGCACCAAGATATCCCTGACCATCAGCTTTGCTTATCAGCTGGAGTATTATACCAACGACGCGGGCCAGCGGTGCTACACCGCGAGCGTGTTCCTGCTGGGCGGCAAGCTGGGCGTAAGGATCTCTGTCCCGTTCACCATCGTTGCGATCCCGTGCTTCGTTTACTTCGATATCTCCGCCGATAACGTCGGCTATCTGGTGCATATGCCCAACAAGAACACCGACGGCTACTGGACCGCGCAGATGCTGGAAAACAGCTACTACTATGACACGCACGGCGAGTTCAGTCAGGACTTCAAGATACAGATCGGCGTCGGCGTCGGTTTTGACGGTCTTGCGTCTATCGGAGGTCACATCGACTTCCGCCTGCTGTCACAGATCAGCGGTACCTCGCACGGCAAGATGACGTTCTCGATCTCGGGCGGCGTATACGCTCAGCTGCTGTTCTTCAAGGTGGACAAGACATGGAAGATCAAGGATAAGGTCCTGCTCGATACCGACGCCGATCTGGCCTCGGTAGGAGCCAATCTCCTTGACCGCGAGGGCGGCGACCTGTTGGGAAGCACAAAGCTCTCGGACCTCAGACTTGCTCAGGCAGAGGACATCTATGACGATACCGTCAATGAGGACAAGGATATCGCCCCGACCGGCTCGGACGGCTATGCGGTGATCTCTCACGAGACCTATGTCGAGCAGAACACCGCCCAGATGACGCCCGCGATCGGCAAAATCTCGGATACCAAGTATCTCGTTGCGACCGAGATGAACACCGAACAGCAGAGCTTCGCCCTGAAGTATTACATCTATGACGTCGAGACCGACGAAATCGACGAAAAGGGCAGTCCCGTCACCGCCCTCATCGCCGACAACGGACTGGCCATTGATAACGAAAGGGTGCTTGACCTGCTCGAATGTGAAGATCTGGTCGGCGGCGTCAATATCATCGACTGCGGCGATAAGCTGCTGCTGGTGTGGGAAGGCTGTACCGTACCGAACTATGAGTCGGCCGACGTCGACGACGCGCTGCGCTCGTTCAAGATTGCCGCTCTCGTATATGACAAGAAAATCGGTATGTTCACCGACTTCGATATCGTGGACACGGATTCAAACTGTCTGCCCGACCAGCTCAAGGGAGTTTACGACCCCTCATCGGGCATGACGTATCTGTTCTATGAGAGCTTCGACGCCACCAACGTGGATGACGATACGACTATGGCAGAGCTCAACGACCTGCCGCTGTCGCTGAACGCCTGCGCGATCGACCTTTCGGCACAGCATCCGCGCTTTACCAAGCCCGCCGCGATGCAGACGGTCGGCAACACCGTCACCGATTATGACGTGAGCGTTTTTGAAGGCGACATACTGCTGGCGTATATCAGCGCGAACAAGAACTCGCTGGTCGTCGAGAAACCGCTGACTGCCGGCGAATATGACGCGAACAGCTACGGCACGCAGAACCGCATGTACCTTGATCGTTACTCCGGCGACAAGAGCGGCGCGCTGAACAACGTGTCATCCATACTCATCGCGGACGAGAACAACGTCACCGCGAACCCCGAATTCACCCGACTGACCTATAACGGCGACGTCAACACGCTCCTGTTCTACAAGTGCAACGGCCGCTACGGATACCAGAGCATCGAGAACCTGTACATCCAGTATCATCACGAGGGCTGGGACACCCTCGGCCGCCTGAAGGGCGACGCGATGAAGCCGCAGTATATCACCGACGATGAGGACCATACCGTCGGCGCTGACTTCAAGGTCTATGCAGGGGACAACGGCGTGCTCTATGCCCTGTGGACGCTGTCCGAAGGCAGCCGGCAGCAGATCTGGGGCCGCCAGTTCACGGTGGATTCCGTGGAAGAGATCACCGACGCGGCCGTGACCGACGAAAACAATAACGTGATGTACACGAACGGAGATAAGCCCGTGACCGAGCGGCTCGAAAAGCCCATCCATATCCTCCACGGCTTCTGGGGCAACAAGGCACAGCTGACTGTCGATGACGCAAAGAACGAGGGAGCCCGCGGCACCGGTTACTATAAGGGCAAGTTCGACGCGATCGTGCTCGACAAGGATCATCTGCTCAGCGCCTACAACTCCTTCGACTACGACTTCGGCGAGGAAGAAGAAGGCACCCGGATCAGGAAGATCAACAACCGCTTCGTTATCGCCGAGTTTGACATCCGGTCCTACTATCATCTCGGCGCCGAACACTATATGGACGCTGTCAGCGTCAGCAACGAGCATCCCACGCCCGGCGAGACCGTCAAGGTCACGGCATACGCGCTCAACAGCGGCTTCTCGAACGGACGCAACGTCACGCTCAAGCTGATGATCCCCGGACAGCCCGAAGAGGCAGCCTCGGTCACCTATCCCGTATGGCTCTCCGGCGAAGAGAAAACGGTCGAGTTCGAGTATACCGTTCCCGAGGATGCTGATCTGGCAGAAAACAGCATCGGCTTCTACTATCAGATCGACGAGAACAACGAAAGAAGATTCCGCTCCGAGGTGACCGCTGAGCTTACCAGCGCGCCCAGACTGTCGATTGACATCGCGCACGCCGAACCTCAGAAGCTCATCACCGGCGACAGCGATACGACATTCTACCATGTTACCGCCACTGTCACCAACACCGGCAACGCTCCCTACACGGGCGGCGATGAGCTGACCTTCATCTACAACGATATGGCCGCTCAGGCTGACGTCATGAACAAGAACGTTGAGGACACCGAGCCGTTCTACATCAACTACGGCGGTATCATCATACCCGAGATCGATGTGGGCTCCAGCGCCCAGCTGAGCTTTGTCAGCTCAGATATCCCCGCAGCCGTCTTTGACAAGTACGGCACACAGTCCGCCAACCTGAAGCTCGCCATCACTCCCAAGGACGGTATAGGATGGAAGGAAGTCAAGGGCGACGAGCCTTACAACTTCCTTGATGAGCTCGGTATCGGTCAGTTCGTCAAGCCCGTGCCCAAGGAGATCACCTCGGTATCCGCTCAGGCGATCACCGTACCGCTCGCATCGACGCGCTTCATCACGCCGATCGTCACACCGGTCAGCGCTGCCGGCACGGCAGAGTTCACATACCGCTCGTCGGATGACCGCATAATCACCACAGACAGCAACGGTATGGTCAGAGGCAACAAGCGCGGAACAGCGACAGTGACCGTATCCTGCGGCGGCGTATCTGCCGAGATCCCGATCACCGTAGGCGCTCCCGAGGTAGGCGACGTCGACGGCGACGGCGAGATCACGATCCTGGATGCGACGCTTATCCAGAGGTATCTGGCGGGTATCCAAACGCTCGATGAACAAGCGCTGAAGATGGCTGATGCAGATCGCGACGGCGCAGTCACCATCCTTGACGCCGCTGCGATCCAGCGCTACCTTGCTGCGATCATCTACTCGCTCTGATCCCCGTGATCTGCAGGGCGGCGTGCATCATCGCCTTAAACGATCACGACAAATATGCGGCGACATACGATCCCAGGTTCAACAGCCGGTCGGTGCCTTGTGAAACGGAAGAAGGCTGACGGTCTCTCGTATGTGCCCTCAGGCATACCGACGGTGATGCTTCTTTTCAGAGTATAACCATTCATCATATTCACTTGAATAACATCGTTATTCCAAATCAACAGAATACCATTTCAAAGCCAACGGATACCCTGTATTTTTCTGGGTATCCGTTTTTGTTTGGAAATTTTTTTAAAAATTTATTCAAAGCAGTTGATTTTGGGGCTTTTTTGATGGAAGTTTGATGGATATGGCATGTTATAATTAACTGTCTATGGCAAATATTGCGAGGAGTAATGGACAAAAAATGCGTCAATCCTCGAATACGAGGAAGACGAACTTCCGCTTGCGCATAATAAGCCTTAAAACCGGCATCAACTGCTAAAAGGCTTTGAATACTCTCAGCAACTATTATATCTGAGGAGGAACACTGATGAAACATTGGAAAAAAGTGATCAGCGTTATGCTGACACTTACTATGGTGATCTGCTTGTTCAGCATCGCCCCCGTAACGGCGAATGCAGCAGAAGCTGTCACCTACACCGAGTACAGCTGGGACGGCTCTGCTCTGCAAACTGAGGTAAAGACTGCAACAGATTATACCGTTGTCACGAGTGATCTGTTCAAGACGAATCCGGAAGGTCTCATGACCGGCACCTATGTGGTCAACGCGGACACAACGATCGGGGATTATTTTTACATCAGAAAAAATCAGACCGTGAATCTGATCGTACAGCCTTTTCCGGATCATCATATTGAAACAATCATATTGAAACAAAACGATTCCCCGGCTCCGGCCGGGGAATTGTTAGTTCTTTCATCGAATGAGAAGAGATTCTTGATATTGACTATCGAGCAGGGCATGGACATCAAGACGATCTCGCATATGCTCGGACACACCGACGCAGGCTTCACGATGAACACCTACATGCACTTCACCGACGCCATGCAGCAGAATGTGGCTGACACGATGGGCAATCTGCTTGCGAACAAGAAAGATGAAAAGGAAGAGAAGATCGTGAAATTCCCGGCGTAAGCATCATAATAAAGCAAATCGGCAGGCTCGCGCCTGCCGAAATCTTTTGCAAAAAGTGGTCAAAATCTTTATGAATATTCTAAGAACGAATTATGGATTGTTTGCGTTGTGGTCAAATTGTGGTCAAAAACGGGTTTGAAAACGATTATTTGACTCGAAAATGGAAAGTGCATGCGGGATATTTGGAAACGGCGCCGGAAGTATGTTTCTGCTTTCGGTAACAGATTACCCCGTCTTCGGAGCGACACCTCCTGCCAAAAGTTGCGTCTACGCTCTCGCTAAAAACGCCATTCTATGGCATTTTTGTCTGCGGTTTGCGCTGACGCTTAAAC
>ONAS01000104.1 GCA_900315815.1 uncultured Eubacteriales bacterium | reverse complement strand
CCTCGCATAATGATCTCGACCCATTCCACGGGACCGATAGCGCCGTTCACCTCAATGCCGAGCTGACGCTGCAGCGCCTCGACCGCCGCCTTGGTCTGCGGACCGAAAATGCCGTCGACGGCGATCTCCGGAATCGCGGGATCGACACGTCCGATGCGGTTGAGATACCGTTGGATCACCTCGACGCTCTCTCCCCAGTCGCCCTCCACGAGGAAGCGGCCCGGATACGGCTCGCCGATCGCGCTCTGATAATTGGCGGGCAGCTGTGACACCGCCTCCTTATAGGCGCGCTCGATGGCACTGAACGTGTTCGCGTCCACGACGCCGTCGATGACCAGCCCGTATTCGCTCTCAAAGGTGAAGACCGCGTCGCGCGTTTCGTCGTTGAAAAAGCCGGTCACCGCGATCGGCGGGAGCTGCGGATAAAAGTAGCCGAGGAACGCCAGATAATACTGTACGGTCTCCACCTCGGGACCGCTGTCGCCGAGCTGCAGGACCTCCTTGAAGACCCTGTCGATCTCCGGGATGGTCAATCCCTCGCTGGTGATCTCGCTCAGCCGTTTCACCGCCGTGAAAATCTGCTTGATCTTGTACCACGTCGCCTTGCCGACGATGCCGTCGACATTCAGGTTGAAGATCTCCTGGAACACCCTGACGCTCGACTCTGTTTCGCGGTCAAACACGCTGGTCGTATTGTTGATCTTCGGGATCGCCGGGTAATTGCGAGCGATACGGTTCAGCTCATTCTTGATCTTCCGCACATCGTCGCCGAAGGAACCGAGCGAGAGCGCGACTCCCGGATAGCTCTGGGTATCATCGGAAAGCGGCGCGTTGCTGACGATCTCGATGTTATCGCCGTAATAGTACCGCAGGATCTCGATGGCGTTATAACCGTTGTTCGCCAGTTCCACCGTTCCGACCTGCGAAAGACCGTTGCACTGCGTCCTCACGCCGTCACAAAACACCGCGAACAGCGGCTCGATCGTCCCCTCGCGGCGGATGTAGTTGTTGAAGATCTCGTCCACGATCACGCTGACGGTATCGAATATCTCGCCGTTGTCGGTGTAAGCATGGTCATAGCGCGTACTGTTGGTGATATCGAAATCATACCCGCGGCTGCGGTAATACTCGGTATACACGCGGTTCAGGGTATAGGAGATCTGCGCGAGGATATTCGCCCGCAGGCTCTCTTCGGGCCAGTTCGGGAAGATCTCGCTGGAAGCGAATCACCACCGCGCAGTCCGTGATCTCCTCAAAATCGGGATGGAATATCGTGATCATATACTCCGCCTCCGGCTCAGCGGCATCGGCGTTGAGCGTGCTTTCGATACTTTTCGCGGGAAGCACCATGTTATCGACGATGCCGGAGATATCCGTGACGTCGTTGTACAAGCTGTATCGCACGCCGTCCAGCTCCTGGGATACGTCGACCATCACGTTTTTCACCGGGTACGCCCCGCGCGCCACGCTGATCTGTACCTTCAGCCTGCCGCGTCCCGGATAGTGCCGCACATACTCCTCGTATTCGGGGCGAAAGGGCGATTCGCCCTCCCCTACCGTCCGTGTCATCCCGTACGCCTGCTGCGGTGTGATCCCGCTGTTCAGATAATCTTTGTACATAACAATCCCCTTTCCGCTACAGTGTATGTGAACGGATCGGGGATTATGAATCGGAGCAGCGCCTGTCGGCTATCAGCTGACGCACTGCGGCAGACGATCGGAACATCAACGTGACCGTCACGGATATGCGTTATCTGAGATCGGGAAACCGACAACTTCAAACCGCATAAGAAAAGCCGCCGACAGATCCGTGACCCATCGGCGGTTATTTCTTTTCCGGAATATTGATACAATCATTATAATTCTATCATAGGATTTTATATATTTCTGAATTCGAATTATAAGTCAGCTATATTTCTGATATCGAATTATTTTGTGTTGAATCGGAACGGCGAGAAGTCAAAGGTCGCGAAGTAATCGTCCATGTTCTCCGCGCGTCTGATCAGCTGATGCGAGCCGTCCTCTTTGAGAAGCACCTCAGCCGATCTCAGCTTTCCGTTGTAGTTATAGCCCATCGCAAAGCCGTGCGCGCCGGTGTCGTGGATGTATACCAGATCGTCCGGCAGGATCTCCGGGAGCATACGGTCGATCGCGAATTTGTCGTTGTTCTCGCACAGACCGCCGGTCACGTCATACAGGTGATCGCACGGTTCGTTCTCCTTGCCGAGCACGGTGATGTGATGGTAGGAACCGTACATCGCGGGACGCATCAGGTTCGCGGCACAGGCGTCCAGACCGATGTAATCCTTGTAGATATGCTTGGTGTGCAGGCACTTCGCGATCAGCGCACCGTAGGGCGCCATCATATATCTGCCAAGCTCCGCAAAGATCGCGACATCGTCCATGCCCGCGGGTGTGAGGATCTCCTCATACTTCTGACGGACGAGCTCGCCGATCTCCGCGATATCCGCGCTCGGCTCCTCGGGACGGTAATCCACGCCGACGCCGCCGGACAGGTTGATGAACGCGATATGCACGCCGCAGCGCTCGGACAGTCTGACAGCCAGTCGGAACAGGATGGAGGCAAGCTCCGCGTAGTAGTCGTTGGACACGGTGTTGGACGCTAAGAACGCATGGATGCCGAAGTGCTTCGCGCCGTCCTTTTTCAGCTGAGTGAACGCCTCCGCCATCTGATCCTCGGTCATGCCGTACTTTGCCTCGCCGGGATTGTCCATGACCTGTACGCCGGTTCTGGACGCGGCAAGCTCAAACACACCGCCCGGATTATAACGGCAGCAGACGGTCTCGGGGACGCCGCAGACGCGCTCGATGAACGGCACGAAATTGATGTCGTCCAGATTGATGTACGCGCCCAGCTCGTATGCCTTTTTCATATCCTCCTCGGGAGTCACGTTTGAGGAAAACATGATATCGCTGCCCCTGAAGCCGCACGCCTCGCTCATCACAAGCTCGGTCAGTGACGAACAGTCGACGCCGCAGCCCTCTTCCTTGAAGATCTGCAGCAGATAGGGATTCGGGGTCGCCTTGACGGCGAAATACTCCTTGAAGCCCTTGTTCCACGCGAACGCCTGATTGAGTCTGCGGCAATTCTCGCGGATCCCCTTTTCATCGTAGATATGGAACGGCGTGGGGACGTCACGGATGATCTCCTCCGCCATTTCCTTTGTCAAAAACGGTGTTTTTTTCATTCCTATACCTCCAATACTTTCCGGAACGCCTGAGCGCTTCCTTAACCCTGTACCGCCGCGTTGACGGCGGCTTCTATAGCCTCTGCCCCGTCGCCGCTGAGCGCGGAGAACGGATACAGTCCGATGTTATCAAATTCAGCCATCACGGAAGAGATCCGATCCAGCTGTGTCTGAAATTCTGATTTATTCAGCTTGTCCGACTTGGTCATGACCACGATGAACGGGATCCCGCTGTCATACAGAAAACGGATCATGTCCATATCGTCCGCTGACGGCTTGTGCCGCATATCGATGATCTGCACCACCAGCGCGATTTCACGCCCCGCGGAAAAATAGCCCTCGACCAGCTCCGCCCATCTCAGCTTTTCGACCTTGCTGACCTTGGCGTAGCCGTAGCCGGGCAGGTCGACGAGATTGAAGCTGCCCCCGTCAAAGAAGTTGATGGTCGCGGTCTTGCCTGGCTTGGAGCTGACGCGCGCCAGCGATTTGCGATTGCAAAGCTTATTGATCAGCGACGATTTGCCGACATTCGAGCGTCCGGAAAAGACGACGTCGGGACGGTCGTCGGGACGCAGCTGAGAGGACAAGCCGGCGGAGTAGGTGAATTCTACGTTCAGCATAGCTCCTCCTTACTGCGCGACTTCCACGCGGTTCGCTGCTTTTTTCTTCGGCGTGATCACCGCTTCGATATCCTTCGCGACCTTTTTTGCGGGAAGCGTCGCCAAACGGATCACCTCGTCCACGTTATCCACGGGATAAAAGGTCAGCGCGGTCCTGATCTCTTCATCGATCTCCTCAAGGTCACGCTCGTTTTCCTTGGGGATGATCACGTTTTTGATACCCGCCTTGTACGCCGCCATCGACTTTTCCTTCAATCCGCCGATCGGCAGTACCTTGCCGCGGATGGTGATCTCGCCGGTCATGGCAAAATCCTCCCTTACGGGACACAGCGTCAGCGCGGAATACAGCGCGGTCGCCATGGTCACGCCCGCCGAGGGACCGTCCTTCGGCACAGCGCCCTCCGGCGCGTGGATATGGATATCGAACTTGCCGTAAAAATCAGGCGCGATGCCGTATTTTCCGGCACGCGTACGGATGGCGGTGATCGCCGCTTTCGCGCTCTCCTGCATGACGTCGCCCAGAGAGCCTGTCAGCTCCAGCTTGCCGCTTCCGGGGATCACGGCGCATTCCAGCGGCAGCAGCGTGCCGCCGACAGCCGTCCACGCCAGACCGTTGACGAGCCCGATCTCCGGCTTCTTCGACGCGACGTCATCCAGATACTTTTTCACGCCGAGATATTCGCCGATGTTCTTATCGTTCACCTTCACGATGACCTCAGGATCAGCAAGGATCTGCACTGCGGCTTTTCTGAGGATCGCCGTCAGCTCTCTTTCCAGATTGCGCACGCCGGCTTCTCTTGTGTAGTAATCGATCACCGCGCAGATGCCCTTGTCGGTGATGCGGAAATTCTTCTTTTTGATGCCGCAAAGCTTCATCTGCTTGGGCAGCAGGTGCTGCTTCGCGATATGGAACTTTTCGGTCCTTGTGTAGGAGGACAGCTCGATCACGTCCATCCTGTCCCGAAGCGGCGCGGGGATCGCGTCGGCATCGTTCGCGGTGGTGATGAACATCACATCGCTGAGATCAAACGGCATGTCGATATAGTGATCGACAAAGGTCGCGTTCTGCTCGCTGTCCAGTACCTCCAGCAGCGCGGAGGTCGGGTCGCCCTTATAGTCTGCGGACAGCTTGTCCACCTCGTCGAGGATCAGCAGGGGATTTCTCACGCCGCACTGCTTGATCGCGGCGATGATCCGACCGGGCATGGAAGCGATGTAGGTGCGTCTGTGACCGCGGATTTCCGCCTCGTCACGGACGCCGCCCAGCGCGATCCTGCGGCTTTTTCTGCCGATGGCGTCACCGATGCTGACGGCGATCGAGGTCTTGCCCACGCCGGGAGGCCCCACCAGACAGATGATCTGTCCCTTTGCCTTGTCGCTGAGCTGACGCACCGCCAGCTGCTCGACGATCCGCTCCTTGACCTTGGTCAAACCGA
>ONAS01000097.1 GCA_900315815.1 uncultured Eubacteriales bacterium | reverse complement strand
TACGGCGAGATCCTGAACACCTGCGGCGTCAACAGACCGTATTCGATGTACTTCAAGTTCTTTGAGGTCACCGATAACTGCGCTCACCGCGATCAGATCATGCCCGCGGTTCGCAACGGCGCAGGCAGCGGCAACGCGACCCCGTTCTATCAGGATTCCGGTAACGGCACCTTCACCAAGGCGAACACCGTTCTGTGGGAGGAATCCCATGACACCTATGTCGACGGCACCACCACCTCGCTGAACGTGGTACAGAGAGGCAAGATCTGGGCGCTGACCGCCGGCCGCGCGGGCTTCACCACCGTTTATCTTGCCCGTCCCGACGACGGTATCTCCACCGCTCCGCTGAAGAACATCACCCTCGGCGAAGCGAAAAAGACCTCCTGGGCGAACCCCACCACCAAGGCGATCAACCAGTTCCATAACTACTTTATCGGTCAGTCTGAGTACTGCACCGCCAACCAGAGCAACAACGCCTATATCGAGCGCGGCACCACCGGCTGTATCATCGTACGCTGCGGCAGTGCGACCGGCGGTTCGGTATCTCTGACCAACCACAAGCTCAAGGCGGGCACCTATACCGACGCGATCACCGGCGCGAAGTTCACGGTCACCGGTTCTCAGATCAAGGGTAATGTCGGCAACACCGGCGTCGCCTGCATCTATTATGATGAAGAAAAGCCCACCGAGCCTCCGACCCAGAAGCCTACCGAGACCCAGAAGCCGACCGAGCCTCCTACACAGCCTCCCACTGTATTCGGTCAGGGCAAGCTGATGGGCGACGTTGACGACGATAATAACATCACGATCTTTGACGTTGCGATGATCCAGCGCGTACTGGCTTCGATCGTTCAGAAGAGCACCTACTATGATGTTGTCGGCGACGTCGATCAGGACGGCAGCGTCACGATCGTGGATGCTACCGCGATCCAGCGTTTCCTTGCCGGTCTGAAGCTCGACGAAAAGACGAAGATCAACGTCCGTGTCGGCGGCGATCTCCCGGTCGATCCGACCGATCCTGTCATCATACCGACCGATCCGCCCGTTCCTCCCACCGACCCGTATATCGAGCCCACCGATCCTTATGTCGATCCGACCGATCCTGTCAGCAATATCCCGCACCGTGACGGCTGCTACACCATCATCTTCTCCAACTCTCAGAGCTGGAGCGGCGGCATCAACCTCTACTACTGGTCGACCGGTCAGGATGGTCCCGAGCCGTGGCCGGGCGTACCGATGGAATTCTACGATACCAATGAATTCGGCCAGTCCCAGTATTTCGGTTTTGTTCCGATGGAATACGACAATTACATCATCAACAGCGCTGACGGCTCAGTCCAGACCGTTGACTGCCCTGTATCCGGTGATATCGGCGTATGGGCAGACTCCCTCAACGAAGAAGGCAAGTGGACTGTCGGCACATGGGTTCTGTAATCCCGCGTATTTGAAATAACAACAGCAGGCGGTCATCACGGCCGCCTGCTTTCTTCAGGAGGATCATATGCATATACCCTCGTCCGATACCGTGGATATCGAGGTGCTGACCTTTGAGGATGCGCTGGTTTCCACCAACAGCGACTACGACCGTTCCCGATGGCTGTACGTGCCTGATTTCTACAGCGAGTATCGTTATATCCTCGGCACAAGAGGGGAGAGACCGCTGATCTGCATCGGCATCAATCCATCGACCGCCGCGCCGGACGATCTTGACAATACGCTCAAATCCGTCGAGCGGATCGCGCTTTTCAACGGCTTTGACAGCTTTATCATGTTCAACGTCTACGCCCAGCGCGCGACCGATCCCGACGATATGGAACGCGTATGCAATCCGCTGCTGCACGAGGAAAACATGAAAGCGTTCGAATATGTCCTGCGGCTGAGCAAGGAAAAGCCTGCTGTCTGGGCGGCATGGGGAAACATCATAGAAAAACGATCCTATCTGCCAGACTGTGTGCGCTCGATGATAGCGCTCGGCGAAAGGTACGGCGCGACATGGTATTCTGCCGGAAGGATCTCCAAAAAGGGCCATCCGCATCATCCGCTGTATCTGAAAAAGGATACCCCGCTGGACGCCTTCGATATCAACGGATATCTCAGGCTCTTTGAAGCCTGATCCCGCGCCGCGGCGGATCAGAGTATTGAATAAGGCAAAAAGAAAACGCTTCCGAAATCGGAAGCGTTATTTCTTTATCGGAATAATGCCGATGCTTACAGATTGATGATATCGCTTTCGCTGATCAGCTTGACACCGTTTTCGATCAGGATCTTTTCCGCGGCGGCGTTATCGGCTACACGCAGGACAACATAAGCGAACTTGCGGGAAATGGTGATGAACGCGTACATGTACTCGATGTTGATGTTGTTCTGTGCAAGCAGCTTGATGACCTTAGCCAGCGCGCCGGGCTGATCCTCGACCGCCACGCCGACGACCTCGGTGATGGATACAAAGCAGTCGGCCTCTTCCAGAGCGGCTTTTGCCTTGTCATAATCGGTGACGATCAGGCGGAAGATGCCGAAGTCGTTGGTGTCCGCAACGCTCATAGCGCGGATATCGACCTGCGCCTTGGCGATAGCGTCGGTGACGTTGACGAGAGTACCCTCGCGGTTTTCTACAAAAATAGATAACTGTTTGATAGCCATGGTGAATCTCCTTTATTTAGTATCATAAGATTTACGTTTGTCGATAACTCTGACCGCCTTGCCCTCGCTGCGCGCGATGGATTTCGGCGCGACAAGGTGGATCGCGGGATTGATGCCGAGCATGGTCTTCATCGCGTTCTGGAGCGCCTTCTCCTTCTTGGTGATGATCTTGGGCGTATCGGAGAAGTCCTCAGCCGACATTTCGACGTTGATGTCAAAGGTGTCGGTGTTGTTGACACGGTCAACGATGATCAGGTAGTTGGGCGAATAGCCCTCGTTGAGCAGAACGGTCTCGATCTGGCTGGGGAAGACGTTGACGCCGCGGATGATCATCATATCGTCGCTTCTGCCCATCGGCTTGTGCATACGGACAAAGGTGCGTCCGCAGGAGCATTTTTCGCGGGTGAGATAGGTGATGTCGCGGGTGCGGTATCTCAGCAGCGGGAAGGCCTCTTTATCCAGCGCGGTGAATACCAGCTCGCCCTTTTCGCCCTCGGGGAGGACCTCGCCGGTGTCGGGATCGATGATCTCGGCGTAGAAGTGATCCTCGTTGATGTGCATGCCGCTCTGGCATTCGCACTCGAACGCAACGCCGGGACCGCTGGTCTCTGTCAGACCGTAGATGTCATATGCCTTGATGCCGAGCGAATTCTGGATGTCGCGGCGCATTTCCTCGGTCCACGGTTCGGCGCCGAAGATACCTGCCTTGAGCGAATTGTAGCCGGGCTTGTAGCCGCGTTCCTTGAGACTTTCGCCGATATACGCGGCGTAGGAGGGAGTACAGCAGAGGATGGTGGCGTTCAGGTCCATCATGAACTGGATCTGACGCTCGGTGTTGCCGCTGGACATCGGCAGAGTCAGACAGCCGACCTTGTGTGAGCCGCCGTGCAGACCGGCGCCGCCGGTGAACAGACCGTAGCCGTAGGCGACCTGAACGACGTCGCCCTTAGTGCCGCCTGCCGCGACGATCGCGCGGGCGCAGCACTCTTCCCACATATCGACGTCGTTCTGGGTGTAGAACGCGACGACACGCTTGCCGGTGGTGCCGGAGGTGGACTGGATACGGACGCAGTTCTTGATGTCTGTCGCGAGCATGCCGTAGGGGTATGCGTCGCGCAGATCGGCTTTTGACAGCATCGGCAGCTTGCTGATATCCTCCAGACAGGTGATATCCTCAGGCTTGACGCCCTTTTCGTCCATCAGATTGCGATAGTATTCCACGTTTTCGTAGACGTATCTGACCTGGTGGATCAGCTTGTACTCCTGCAATTTTTTGATTTCGTTGACCGGCATGGTTTCCGCGTCAGGCTGGTAGTATCTTTTCGGCATAATTTCATCCTTTCATATAAGATTCCAAACGGAATGGATTAACACTGATAGCCCAGTTCAAAGGCTTTCTTGTTCATTTCAACGAACTGCGGCTTGACGCTCTTCTCGATAGCCGCGATCCATTTTTCCTTCGGCATGTCAAAGTATTTGGCAAGTCTGCCCATCAATACGATGTTGCACGCCTTTGCCGATCCTGCCTGCTGCGCAAGCGACAGGGCGTCGATATCATCGACATGTATGCCCTTTGCTTTCATCTCGTCGATGATGGCGTCGGGATAGGTCGTCGCGCCGATAATGACCGGCATCGGATCGATCTGCTGGGTGTTGACGATGATCGTACCGTCCTTCTTCAGCTTATCCACATAGCGGGCGGCCTCGATCTTCTCAAAGGAGACGATGAAATCCGCCTCGCCGTTTTCGATCACAGGGGAATAGACCTTGCTGCCGAAGCGCACGTAGGTGACGACGGAACCGCCGCGCTGGCTCATACCGTGTACCTCGCTGACTTTGACGTCATAGCCCTCGTCCACGAGCAGTCTGCCGAGCAGCTTGGAGGCGAGCAGAGAGCCCTGACCGCCTACGCCGACAATCATAACATTTTTTGTCATATCATTCTACCTCGCTTTCAAAGGCGTCGAACGCGCACAGCTGAGAGCATACGCCGCAGCCGATGCACAGGGTCGGGTCGACCACCGCGTGATTATCGCGGAATGAGATCGCCGGACAGCCGAATTTCATGCAGCGCTTGCAGCTCTTGCACTTATCGGGATTGACGCGGAGGGGTCTCTTCGGCTTGACATATTTCAGAAGAACGCACGGACGGCGGGAGATGATCACGGACGGCTCGTCCTTTGCGAGTTCCTCCTTGACGACGCGGTCGCATTCCTCCAGGTTGTACGGATCGACGACGCGCACAGAGTTGATGCCGATGCTGTGGCACAGCGCCTCCAGATCGACCTTGCCCGCCGAATCGCCCTTGATGTTAAAGCCGGTGGTCGGGTTCTGCTGATGACCGGTCATTCCGGTGATGGAGTTATCCAGAATGATGACGGTGGAGTTGCTCTGATTGTACGCGATGTTGACCAGACCGGTGATACCGGAGTGCATGAAGGTGGAGTCGCCG
>ONAS01000098.1 GCA_900315815.1 uncultured Eubacteriales bacterium | reverse complement strand
CCGCGATATCGCCGTCGAGCGAGATCGAGTGACCGACAAGACTTGCGCCTATACCGTCCGCAAAAGCGGTTTTGGTATCGGTGTAGGTATTACCGTCGAGCTCTGCGGTCGCCGTATAGTTGATAATCCCGTCCTTTGTATTGCTTGTGACAGCCGCGTTAATGATTTCCTCATGCTTGCAGCGGGAATCGGCGCAGGTGAATTTCGCCGTTGCCGATCTGTGATCGTCCGCCCATGTCCATTTCGGCTCGCCGTAGGTATGAGCGTCGGTAAAGGAGTATGTCATACTCTTCTGACTAAAGCTCGATCTGTCAAAGCCGGTCGCGTGCTTTATGCGGGCGGTGACGTTCATATTGTTGAAGATTCCCGCGCCGCATTTGATTTTTCCCTCATAATCGAGCTGAATATCGAGCGCATAGCCGCCGGTGCTGTTCGCCCATGAGAAAGCATATTTGCCGATCGTACCGAGATTATCGGTATCGCCCGTTACCTTTGTGACAAATATTGCTCAGAAGGTATAGGGCTTGATCTCGGTGATGTTCTCATTGAGCCGGAGTACAAACGGGTGCAGATCACGGTTTCCGTTCCTGAACAGCTTGCTGTTGTTCGTTTCGGTAATATCATCGTTGCCGAGCACGGTGATCGGCTTGCCGTTGAACGTCTTGGGGATCACAAGCTCTTCGAGCTCCTGTGTCGGACCGGTGTAATAGTTGATTTGATACGCCGCGCCGTTGTTGATGAGCTTGAAATCAAAGTAGCTCAGCTCGACCGACTCAAGCTCCTCGCCGACGCCTCCGTCCTCATTGACGGCGTATTTCTTGTCGTTCACCTCATAGTATGCGACTTGTCCGAGAATATAGTCGCCGTTTTCGTCAATTCTCGGCTCAACAAGCGCAGAATACCGTAGGAACACCGCGGTATATGCCGCCGCTTTTTTGACAGCGGGCAGTTTATCGGCGGCATAGGTATTCTCGCCGTCTGTCCAGCCGACAAAGGTAAAGCCGTCCTTGAGAGGAAGCTCGCCCAAAAAGACAGGCGTTTCGTCGTATCTTAGCTCAGAGGATTGCAGGATCGTGCCGTCCTCGTCGGCAAAGGTGATCGTAAAGGTCGCGTTTTCATCTATCTTGGGGATCGCGCGCGTCTCAATATGGGAGGCGTCGTTCTGGCATACGCGGGTTTCCTCGCCCTCTTCTGTCAAGGTCGCTTCCTTTGTGACCGTCCACTTGCCCCAGTCGTGACCGAGGGCGGGAAGCTCGATCTGCATTGTCTGATCCTCAGCCCAGTCTTTATCAAAGTCAGCTTTCAGCTCCTTTACTCCGGGCGTTGTACAGCCTGCCTCCGTCACGATCGTCTCGGCAGCGATAACGTACTCGGACTCTGTATGCGCGTCGTCTCTTTTGCAGGTTCTGATTGCCGAACACATATAATGATGTGTCTCTATGTCCGGAATATCGCAGTCGTTCTCCCATGTATATACCGGCTCGCCCCAGTCATGTCCGAGCGCGGGTATGATCTCCGGCTCTTCGATTTTTTGCGTTCCTTTTTCATCCGCAAACAGGTTTCCTTCCTCGTCTGTCCAGTATGCCTTGTATCCGTAAGACATACAGGTCGGAGCAAGCTCGTCTGTTTTGGTCAGCGTGCCCACGGCGGTTTTCGGGACGATGGTTTTGTTTTGAGAAGATATAATATCCTGCGCCGAAACAGCGCCTGCTTCATCCTTATAGCGGAACGGCTTATCCTCATGGAGAACAAGGTTTCCGTCATAGGAGCAGGAGGTGATGGAATCGTCCGCGTTCGTCCATGAGAGGTCGACGGTACAATTCTCGCCGCCGATGCCTGCATAGGGAGTAGCGCTGTAGTCGGCTGAGGCAATCACATTGCCGCCCGTTATGGTAACGGTACCGCTCTGTCCGCCTATCGCCCATCCGCTTTTTTCATCGGAATAGCTTCTTGCCGTTGCGTTCACTCTTCCGCCGGTGATCGTCACGTCAGCATCGGCTGTCGGCTGACCCGCGGCGGTGCTGCCCGCGCCGATCGCCGGGGATTCTCTTAAGCCTCCGTAAGCGTTGACTCTGCCGCCGCTGATGACGACCTTAGTGCTGTTCTCGCCTACGCTGCCGATTGCGGGCGCATATTCATCGGAGTACGCCGTTACAACGCCGCCGGTGATCGTGACAGATCCGCCCGAGCCGCCGATCGCGGGCAGGTGAAGATCGCGCATACTACTGCTATTTGCCCATACGGAGCCGCCGTTGATGGTGATGTTTGTATCCAAGCCGCCGATCGTCGCGGCGCCCGCGTTTCCTGTTACCCTGACCGTTCCGCCGTTGATAATGACAGAGCCGCCCGGTTCGGAAAGCGATGTGCCGATCGCGGCGTCTGAATAATTTTTGAAGACCTCGAGCGAGCCTCTTGTCATGGCGTCCGTAGACTGCGCCCAGATAGTCAGCGAGGAGCCCTGCGGCACCTTGATTCCATCGTATAGCCTTAGAGTCACTCCGTCGCAGAGGATGAGGTTGACGTCTCCGTCTATTACTAATCCGGTTCGATCTCCGCCGAAATCCTTTTGAGCGGCATACCAGCCGCCGGAAGCGCCGCTTTCGCTGAGCGTAAAGAGTCCCTCAAGGCTGTCGTCAAAGATTCCCTCAGCCTCCTCAGGAGGCATACTGCTTCCGTTTGCATCGACATAAGGGATACTGCTTTCATCCCATTTCGCATATAACGTCAAATTGCTGTAGACGGGATCGTAGTCAAAATACCAATAGTCATAACGGGTAGCCTCCGGCTTTGTGTACCAGCCCGAGAAGCTATATCCTTCGCGCAAGGGAGGCTCGGGTGCTGACACATAGCCTCCGGGAAGGATGTCCTGAGATTTGACAGAGGAGCCGCCGGTACTGTCGAAGGTCACACGATACGTCCGGTTCCACGGATCCTGATTTCTGCGGTTGAAATTCGTACTGTATATCAGCCGTGCGAGTTCATAATCCATGAAATCGGTTTCAAGACAGCCGGTATACAAGTCAGGATATTCGCGCAAAAGTCTACATAGCGACGGATTGATCTTAGCAGCGCCGTCGTCAGGCCAGACCATATCATGATTATCTTCGATAAGAAAAACGATATCCGCGCCGGCGAGAGCCCCTAAAAAGCCCCCGAGCACTGCTCCTCCGATGATACCGGCGAGTAATCCTGCGAGAAGAACGTCTGAATCTTGGTAGCTCAGACTGGTATATATAATAGACCAAGCGTCCTTGCCCTTGCTTCTTGCGTCATTCTTTCTGAAAGCGGCATTATAATCGTTCAACAGCGAGCTTTCAATATATTTCCATTTTCCGCTTGGTTCTATATTGTAAACGTCCTCAGTCCAAACCTCAACCGTATCGAAGTCAGTTGTTTTTGCCATTGTTCTGTTGTATTCATCTCCGCCTTCAAAGCTGCTGACGTCGAGCGCCCAGTATGTGCCGTCGTCAAGCAGATAATTCGGCTGATAAACTGCATTTTGATATAGCTCATCTTCGGATTCTGTCAATTTCAGACGACTGAGGATAACCAGCTTTCCGCGCGCCTCGCCGAGCGTCGGTGCATGATCGCCGCAGTATATTTTGTCGGGCTGCTCGGCAAGCAGATCTTGGAAATACTTGTAAATATCTTGATCACATTTATCCTTATCGCATTTGATCTGGATTATCATCGTTTCGCTTTCATGGAACGAAAGAAACCGTAGCATACCCCTAATCACTTCGTCCAGTCTCAACCTTTCGCCGCCCACTCCGTTGAGGTAGATAGAGCCGTGACACAGGGTGAGCTTTCCGTCATCCTTACCGATTCGCAAATCAAAGTAGCGAACCCCGTTAGACATTTGCTCCATATAATAATACTCCTGCGTCCGGACAAAATGATCCAGCCATGTGGAATAATCCATATCGACCGCGCAGGCGTCATGGATACCCGGTATGCTCAGCTCGTTGAGCTTTGCGTCGTCGGGAATATAACTCATCCATTCCTTATCCCAATGCGAGTTGAGATTATCATATCCGGGATAGGCTGTCAGTTTGCTCGGTGTTTGAGCCGCTTGGGCCTTCTCAACAATCGGAATAACGGTAAATATACTGACGATCATCACGAATGACAACAGCATACTCACAGCTTTCATGATCGGTTTCCTGAGTTGTTTCATATTCAGTACCTCCCCAAAAAACTAATGGTAATTTACAATCATTCTTTCTACCGTAAAAGCGTGCGGATGTCCACACCGAAGAAATCGGAAATGACGACGAGCTTTACGATATCGGGCAGGCGCTCGTTATTTTCCCAGCGGTAGACCGTCTGCGCGGTCACACCCATCGCATCGGCGAACTCCTGTACGCTCAGATCGCGCTCTGCTCTCAGGCGGCGGATGTTCGTTCCCAGTCTGATCTTGCCCTCATAAAAATTCTGTATCACATCGCCGGTCAGATTCGCGACCGGGTTCCGCAGATTTTCAAACGCCTTTTTCAGCGCCTTTGCAGTGACCGGCTTGACCAGAAAGGAGCTGGCATACAGCTCGTGCGCCTCGAGCGCGTATTCGGGATATCCTGTCACAAAGATGATATTGACGCGGGGATTCTTTTTCTGAATGATCTGCGCAAGGGTCAGTCCGCTGATCTCAGGCATATTGATGTCCAGAATCGCGACGTCGGCTGTGTTTTTCAGCGCGTATTCCTGTGCCTCTTTCGCTTTGCTGAATCCGGCGCACTCCGCCTGCGGAACAATCTGTTTGATATCTCGGATAAGGTTTTTCACAATAACCGGATAGTCGTCGCAAATGATGATTCTCATGCTTTTTCTCCGTTCTTAGGGATGTATACCGTCGCAGTCGTACCCTCTTCTCC
>ONAS01000115.1 GCA_900315815.1 uncultured Eubacteriales bacterium | reverse complement strand
GGAGAATACTCTCGGCAGTTTCTCGGCTCTGTCTTATGTCAAGGATACGCTGAGTGAGACCGCTGAATCCGGAGATACAGCCCTGAGGAATGTTTGTACAGCCCTCTATCGCTACAATAAAGCGGCGGACGCGTTCGCAAAAGCATCCTGACAGGATATGGCGAAAAGCGGACAAAAGGAACGCGCCGGTTCGGGATCATCCGATTCGTTTCTGAGGAAATACTGACCGGCACGATCCCGCAGATAGGATACGATCCGCTTTTCGGTATCCGGAAAAACGATACATCAGAATCATTCACAGCACAGCAGCGAGGTACCTTAAGCCTCGCTGCTGCTTTTTGCTGTATCGAAAACCGCTCGGGAGGTTGATCCGATGGTATCGCTGTACCGAATTTCAAAAAACAGTTGACACCCCCGGGATCGTCGCTTATAATAAAACCTACGTTGTAAAACACACGTTTTAGAAAGGAGCGTTCTATGCCTCCGAAAGCAAGATTTACGAAAGAAGAAATCATCGGCGCAGGCTTGGATATCCTGCGCGAGCGGGACATCTCCGCCGTGACCGCGCGTGAGATAGGAAAGGCCCTCGGCAGCTCCGCAAGACCGATCTTCACTGTCTTTGAGAATATGGGCGAGGTGCTTGACGGAATCGAGAAAAAGGCGCGGGAGATCTATTCCGCTTATGTGCGGCAGGGATTACGGGAGGAAGTCGCCTTCCGGGGCGTCGGTCAGGCGTATATCCGGTTTGCGATCGAGGAGCCGAAGCTGTTCCGATTGCTGTTTATGCGAAAGATGTCCGCCGATATCGGCGTCAGTAAGATCCTGCCCGAAATCGACGAGAACTATCCTGTTATTCTGGATTCGATCACGAAGCTATATCCCGGGTCCGAGGAAGACGCAGTGATGCTGTATCGCCACCTGTGGATCTATTCACACGGCATCGCGACGCTTTGCGTTTCCTCGATGTGCCGCTTTGCCCCTGAGGAGATCGGCGAAATGCTGACAGAGGTTTTCAAGTCACTGATCATTGTAAGGCTGAAAGGAAGATCAACATGATAGAGATCAACCATATCACAAAATACTACGGCGCGGGTGAGAGCCGCTTCAAGGCGCTGGATGATGTGTCCGTTGCGATCGGCGACGGGGAATTCGTCGTGATCCTCGGTGCGTCCGGCTCGGGAAAATCCACCTTTCTCAACGTGATCTCCGGCCTGGAGACCATGGACGGCGGATCTGTCGCCTATGACGGCCGCGAGATCGGGAAGATGAGCGAAAGGGAGCTGACGCAGTTCCGCCGTGAAAACACCGCGTACATCTTCCAGCAGTATTATCTCCTGCCGCACCTGAACGTGGAAAAGAATGTCAGGATGGGCGCGGCGCTGGACAACAATAAAGACTTCCTGCCGTTCATCGAAGCGGTCGGTCTTGCCGATAAGCGCAAAAAATTCCCCTCGGAGCTTTCCGGCGGCGAGCAGCAGCGCGTCGCGATCGCGCGAGCATTGGCAAAGAATCCGAAAGTGCTGTTCCTGGACGAACCGACGGGCGCGCTGGATGAAAAGACCGGCAGGCAGGTGCTCGACTATATCATCAAGCTGCAGGAGAAGCGGCGCTTCACGATGATCATGGTAACGCATAACACGAATATCGCGGAGACCGCCGACAGGATCATCCGGATGAACAGCGGCAGGATCGTGAGCGTGACGGAAAACACCGGCAAAAAGACCGCGTACGAGATCGGGTGGTGATGGCATGATCGTCAGTATCAAGGACAGCGTCAAGCTGTTCGGCGTTTCCGTCATGACATGCTGTGCCGTCACCGTGTGCAGCCTGTTCCTCAATTATTATCTCGACCTCAAGGAGATCGCCGGTCTGATCGATAATCCGCGATCGCAGGCGATGTACGACGCCCAGATCATGAGCTCAAAGGTCACCTGCGGTGTCTCCGGCGGCTGTCTCGCGATCACCACGTTGGTGATGCTGTTCTTCTATATCAAGCATTATATCAACAGTCATTCCAGAGAGATCGGTATCCTGAAGGCGCTCGGCTACTCCGATTTCAGGATCGCCAAAGGCTTTTCCGTATTCGGGCTCAGCGTATTTGTCGGCTGTCTGCTCGGCTATCTGCTGTCGTTTACGCTGATACCCGGCTTCTACGCAGCGCAGAATGATAAAGGCTATTACCCGGATGTGCCCATCCATATCCATTGGGGATTGTTTGTCCTGTTGGTGATCGTGCCGACAGCGGTATTTGCCCTGATCGCGGTCAGCCACAGCATGATAAAGCTCCATCAGCCCTGTGTGAATCTGCTCAAGGGGATCGCAAAGACCAAGGGCAAAAATCGTGACGGCAAAGACAAGAAGACGTTTGTCGCAGAAATGCGCAGCTCCGTATTGAGAAGCCGCAAAACGCTGGTGTTTTTTATCGTTTTCTCAGCGTTCTGCTTTTCTTCGATGATGCAGATGTCGGCAAGTATGAAGGATCTCGCAAGTGAAATGTCAGGCTTCATGATATTCATCATCGGTGTGGTGCTGGCGTTTACGACGCTGTATATCGCCGTAACGACCGTCGTGCGCTCCAATCAGAAGAATATCGCGATGATGCGCGTGTTCGGCTATGACAGCGCCGACTGCAAGCGCGCCGTGCTGGACGGCTACCGACCCGCGGCGTATATCGGCTTCGTGCTCGGTACCGTGTATCAATACGGTCTGCTGAAGATCATGATCGAGATCGTATTCGCGGGTGTTGAGGGCGTTCCCGATTATGAGTTTGATTTTCCGGTGTGCTTTATCACCCTCGCGGTGTTCATCGCGGTATATGAGGGCGTCATGTTTGCCTACGGGCGGTCGATGAAGCGGATACCGCTCAAGCAGATCATGAGCGAGTGACGGGACGCTTTGAAAAATCTCACATAACAAAACAAAGGCAGGGCACA
>ONAS01000099.1 GCA_900315815.1 uncultured Eubacteriales bacterium | reverse complement strand
CGATCACACAGACGGTCTTGCCTTCTGTATCAGAGCCGCCCGCCTTGTTGTAGCCGTGTAAGCCGGATACCGACGCGCCCATGCACAGGGTCATGTCCAGCGCATTCAGCGGAGGCATCGCGCCGAGGGTATAGCAGCCGATATCGCCGAGCACGGTCAGCTTGTTCTTCGCGAGAACATAGTACATACCGCGGTGGGGACAGCCGGCGCACATCATCGGAGGACGTACGGGAACGGCGGTATCAAGGCTGAATACGGTCTTGTCCGCCATGTCAAACGCTTGCTCGATGACCTTCTGGGAGAATTCGCCGAGGATCGAGAACTTGTCCTTGCCGATCACGTCGACGCCGATGCTCTTGCAGTGGTTCTCGATGACCGGGTCGAGCTCTTCGATGACATAGACCTTGCCGACCTTTTCGGCGAAGTCCTTGATCATCCTGACCGGCAGGGGGTTGACCATGCCGAGCTTCAGCACCGGCGTGCTGTCGCCGAACGCCTCTTTGACATACTGGTAGGAGGTAGAGGAGGTGATGATACCGAAGCCGCGGTCAGAATCGCCGTCCTCAATGCGGTTGATGCCTGAGGTCTCGGCGTATTCCACCAGCTTGGCGGTACGTTCCTCGACGAAGGGGTGGCGGCGTATCGCGTTCGCGGGCGCCATGATGTATTTCTGGGGATTCTTTTCGTAGGGTTTGGTGATCTCGACGCGTTCGCCGGTCTCTACGATGCTCTGAGAATGGGCGACGCGGGTGCACATCTTGAGCAGTACGGGCGTATCGAACTGCTCGGAAATCTCATAGGCGCGCTTTGCAAAGTCCAGCGCCTCCTGAGAATCGGACGGTTCCAGCATCGGGACCTTTGCCGCGATCGCGTAGTGACGGCTGTCCTGTTCGTTCTGTGAGCTGTGCATGCCGGGATCGTCCGCGACGCAGATGACCATACCGGCGTTCACACCGGTGTAGGACATGGTGAAGAGCGGGTCGGCGGCGACATTCAGACCGACGTGCTTCATACAGCAAGCGGAGCGCTTGCCTCTGAGCGCGGAGCCGAACGCCGATTCCATCGCGACCTTTTCGTTGGGCGCCCACTCGCAGTAGACGTCGTCATATTTCGCGAATTCTTCGGTGATCTCCGTGCTCGGGGTGCCGGGATAGCTGGAGATCACGCTGCAGCCCGCTTCGTATAAGCCGCGGGCGATCGCTTTGTTTCCTATCATGAGTTCTTTCATGTGAATTTATGCCTTTCTGTTTGTTTAAAAGGGGATCGTCCCTTAACATGTTTTGATTCTTTTTGCTCCGCCACTTGATCAAGCGCTGGAAATAGCGGAGTCAGGGTGCAGCGTCACGCTGCCGGAACAGAGTGCAGCGTCACGCTGATTACTGATTACGCATATCGACGATGCGCTTTGCCTTGCCCTGGAATCTTTCGAGCGTCTTGGGCGGTACCAGCGTGACCTTGGTGCGCAGACCGAGGATGGACTGCAGCTTCGCCTCGATCTTCTTCTTGAGGTTGTCGAGCAGCTGATAGTTCTCCAGCAGCGCGGTGTTGGTGACCTCGACCTTGATTTCAAGGCTGTCGCGGTAATTCTGGCGGGTGATGTACAGCATGTAATGCGGCGCGATATCGTCGATGTTGATCAGGATGTTTTCGATCTGGGTGGGGAAGACGTTGACGCCCTTGATGATCAGCATGTCGTCGGTCCTGCCCATGGTCTTTGCCATACGTGCGTGGGTGCGGCCGCAGGAGCAGGGCTGATAGTCAAGTCTGGTGATATCCTTGGTGCGGTATCTCAGAACAGGCATGCCCTTGCGGGTCAGGGTGGTGACGACCAGCTCGCCGACCTCGCCCTCGCCGAGGCGTTCGCCGGTATCGGTGTTGATGATCTCGGGCAGGAAATGATCCTCTGCAAAGTGCATGCCGTCGCGTGCCTCACAGTCGCCGCTGACGCCGGGGCCGCCCAGCTCGGTCATGCCGTAGTTGTCGGATACGCGGATCTTGAAGTTGTCCTCGATCTGCTGACGCATGGAAACGGTACACGGCTCAGAGCCGAGAATGCCCAGCCGCAGGCTGTAATCGGACAGCGGATAGCCGGCTTCCTTGATCGCCTCTGAGAGGTACAGCGCGTAGGACGGCGTCGCGACCATACCGGTGACGCCCCAGTCGCGCAGCATCATCAGCTGCTTTTCCGTATTGCCGGAGGAGGCGGGGATAACGGTCGCGCCGAGCTTTTCCATACCGTAGTGCAGACCCAGAGCGCCGGTGAACAGACCGTAGCCGAAGCTGATCTGGATGATATCGTCGGGAGTCACGCCGCCCGCACAGGCGACACGCGCCACACAGTCGGACCAGATGTCAAGGTCCTCCTTGGTGTAAACGCCGGTGGTGGGCTTGCCGGTGGTACCGGAAGAAGCGTGGATGCGGACGATGTCCTTCATGTCCGCGGCGACAAGACCGAACGGATAATTGTCGCGGAAGTCATCCTTGGTGGTGAAGGGGATATACTGGATATCCGACAGCTCCTTGATCTTTGAGCCGTCCAGAACGCCGCAGTCCGTCAGACGCTGGTGATACAGCGGGACGTTGTCATAGCAGTATTTGACGACCCATTTGAGCCGTTCCAGCTGAATGGCTTCGATTTCTTTTCTGGGTAAGGTTTCGATGTCCTTCTGAAAAATCATGTCTCATTCCTCTTTTTCTGTTGATATTCGCAGATTGCAACTAGTCTATTATAATGCACGAAAAGCCTAAAGGCAAGTGCTTTAGACTTTTGTGTATTGATTTCGTGTTAAATTTCGGAAAAATCAGGTTTCGTCGATAGAGTGCTTGGAAGAAACGGTGTGCTTCTTGTTGTAGCACTCAAAGATCTTACTGACGCGATCCTTATCCTTAGCCGGCGCGATCAGCGCGATGATCGGCGTGATGACGATACCCAGTATCATCGCCGCCATACCTGCATTGATGGGAGACTGGAAGTAGGAGAGGAAGGGGGAGGAGAATTTCACGCCCGCCATGTTGCAGATAAAGGAAGCGAGAGAGATGCCTACGCCTAAGATGTAGTTGATCCATACGGCGATCTTCGGAACGCGCTTCATATACAGACCGTACATGAACGGAGCGAGGAACGCACCCGCCAGAGCGCCCCAGGAAACGCCCATCATCTGAGAGATGAACATAACGGGGGATTTCGCCTGAACGATCGCGATGATCGCGGATACAGCGATGAAGAATACGATGAAGATACGCATGGTGGAGACCTTCTTCTTTTCGGTCATGGGCTTGTCCTTGCGGAAGACCGGATCGATGAAGTCGATGGTCAGAACGGAGCTGGAGGTCAGTACCAGGCTCGACAGGGTGCTCATGGAAGCGGACAGGACCAGGATGACGACGATACCGATGAGGATCGGGGAGAGGTTTTCCAGCATGGTGGGAACGACGCTGTCAAAGCCGCCGACCGGCTTGCCGTCAGCGCCTGCCTCGCCGAAGAGACGGCCGAAGCCGCCGAGGAAGTAACAGCCGCCCGCAACGATGACCGCGAAGATGGTGGATACGATGGTGCCGGTGCTGATGGATTTCTCAGACTTGATGGCATAGAATTTCTGTACCATCTGGGGCAGACCCCATGTGCCGAGAGAGGTCAGCAGGACAACGCCGATCAGACCGAAGATGTCGGGTCCGAGGAAGGATGTGAAAGCGCCCTGCATTTCGGTGCCCTCCGCCTGGATCTTGGAGAGCAGGGTGATGGTGGAGCCGAGACCGCCGTTGACTCTGAGCACTGCCCAGATGACCGCGACGATACCGACGATCATGATGATGCCCTGGATAAAGTCGTTGATCGCTGTCGCCATGTAGCCGCCCAGTACGACATAGACGCCGGTGAGGACAGCCATCGCGATGACGCAGTATTCATAGGGGATGCCGAACGCCATCTGGAACAGTCTGGACAGACCGTTGTACAGCGAAGCGGTGTAGGGGATCAGGAAGATGAAGATGATGACAGCCGCGGCGATCTTCAGCGCCTTGGAGTCATAGCGCTTCATAAAGAAGTCGGGCATGGTCGCAGAGTCAAGGTGCTGGGTCATGACGCGGGTACGTCTGCCGAGGATGTTCCACGCGAGCAGCGAGCCGATGAAGGCGTTGCCCAGACCGATCCAGGTAGACGCCATACCGAATTTCCAGCCGAACTGACCGGCATAGCCGACAAAGATGACCGCCGAGAAGTACGAGGTACCGAACGCGAACGCGGTCAGCCACGGACCGACGGAGCGGTTGCCCAGTACAAAGCCGTTGACGTTTGTCGCCTGTTTGCGGCAGTAGATACCTACTCCGATCATTACCGCAAAGAAAACGACAAGGAACATGATTTTGATGAACATATCCATTTTTTATTTTGTCTCCTTTGTTTTTATTCCTTTATGGAAATATTATTTCAATAATATGTGCTATATTCTGTATTGCCAAAAAGCAGATAACAATATATAGCATATATTATGTGAGGCAAAAGTTAATGAGGTGGCAGAAATGATAACAGATTTTCATACACACGTTTATCCCGATAAGATAGCCGAAAGAACCATGACGGCTCTGCTGAACAGCAACGATGTTGTACACGCATATTCGGACGGTACCGTAAGCGGACTGCTGAGAAGTATGGAAAAGAGCGGCATTGAAAGATCGGTGATACTTCCCGTAGCTACGAGAAAGGGTCAGTTCGATACTATCAATCGTTTTGCTATGGAGATAAACAGAACATATCCGCAGCTTGTATCATTCGGAGGTATACATCCCGATGATGAGGATGCAGGAGCAAAGCTTGGTTACCTGAAGGAAAACGGTTTCATCGGAATAAAGATACACCCGGATTATACAGGCAC
>ONAS01000100.1 GCA_900315815.1 uncultured Eubacteriales bacterium | reverse complement strand
ACCGGTACAAACAGGCACATTTCCAAACGTGGTAACGGATATCTAAGGAAGATCGGCTATGAGATCATGCAGAGTTTGCTCATGCACAAGCCCATGGATGATCCTGTGTATGCTTTCATATCCAAAAAGCGTTATGAAGGTATGGGCGGTAAGAAAGCGATGATTGCCGGGCTTAACAAATTCTTTCGAGTATACTACGGTAAAGTGACTGAGCTTTACAGATCAATCGAAGCGTGATTCCTCTTGTTAACCATATTGGACGGTTGCATTTTTCTCAGCAGCCTTAGTTCTGTGCGCCCTTTTTTATGCTCAAAAACTATTTTTGAAAATCTCTTGACTTTTAGCAGGTTTGGCAGCTCATTTTTTGACACCCTTTTTGGTGGAAATGTACTTGCTTTTTCGTCATTTAGGGACGTAATTCTGTCCTTCAGAACCCCTTCACAAATGCTCACAAATCGCCTGTGGCGCGAGTTTAAATTGTTGGCGAGTGTTTACCCTAACATGGCACAAACCGCAAAACGCGCTCGTAAGGGTGTTTCTCGTTCGATTATGAAATTAAGCCTTATCAGCAGATGAAAGAGAATCCTGACGCGGGCTTCCCAAATCAAACAGCGGAGAGACTATCGTGTCATCCCCGCTGTTGTGTATCTGTGTATATTTCTGTTATCATCTTTACGCCAAGCTTGAAGCCTTCAAGATAAGCGTCGCGCTCCGACAGTGCAATCAAAGATAACAGGCAGTTGTCGATTTGATCTGTCTTTTCTTTTTGCTGCTCGGTAGTCAAAAGACCATTCAGTTCATTAAGCAACTCTGTCATCTCAGACAGCTTTTTCCTGGTATCGTTGCTTTGCTTAAACTCACTCGGATTGACGTTTCCGAAGTAGAAGTTCTCTAATATGGTCATGGTCTGAGCCCCCTTCAAGCACAACACAATACCACAGAAAACTTTAAAGTCAAGCATATTATAACGAAAAGAATACAGTTTGATTCGACGCATAGTGAAATGCGAACCGCGGAGAAGATCTGCTCTTCTCCGCGGTTCTTATTATTGATCGATTTTACATATCTTTGCCGATCGAATAGGCGGAAGAGAATCCCGCGAGGTAACGCTGAATAACTGTCGCGTCAAGTATGTTCAATTTCATATTGGTGATACTCGCGGCTTCCTCATTAAAGCTTTCGACCGTAAATGCGGCTAATTTCCGCTGGATCGCGGTAGCGTCGAGGATCGTCACTTCTCCGTCGCCGTCCGCATCGCCGAGTAAAACGGGATCCTTGTCGGAAACATATGCTGACGCTGTAGCTGTTACACTGTTAGCGGATATAAAGGTTAGCACCTCTTTGCCGAATCGGTTGCCGGTGATGGTAAATACAGCCTCTCCTTTTTCATTAGTGACCGCTGTGGTGTTGCCCAGCGTGAGCAGGTCGCCGTAGGCTGCGGACATCGTGACCGCCTCGCCCGCGACGGAGTTGCCGGAGCTATCCTTTACGGTAACGCTGATCGTGCGCTCTTTGCCGGCGGTTGCGGTGATACCCTTCTCGTAACCGGGGATGATCTCGGCGACAAGCTGCGACAGCGGCAAATCGGAGGCGGTGTAATCGTCAGCGAATGCCGTACCGGCGTAGTTGACGAACTGCTTCTTTACCTTCAGGCTCAGAATATCCTGTGCGAACTTTTCTCCGTCTGTGCGGGTAATGTTGAGTATCCTACCGTAATACTTGCTGTTATCGGTCGGGCTGACCTCTCTGTCCGCGAACGCAAAGCTGACGGGAATACTCTGCCCGCCCTGAGATACCGTTATCAGGCTTTGGTTATTCTCAAGAGCTGAAATATCCATGTACTGGCTGAACACGACCTGAATCGTGTCGGCTGTAGCGGTGACGGAGCTGACCGTCGGTGCGGCGGTGCTGACGAGTCCTATGTTGACATCCACCTGAGGCGGCGGCACAAGCAGCCATCCGTTCAAGGCGGCGGGATCGTGGGAACTGTCGGCAGTTTCGTAACCATCCTTATTGACCACGACCTTCCACTGACCGATGGGCGTCATCCATCCAAATTTGCCGAAGCCTCGTCCCAGAGCTTGGCATTACCATCCTTATCGCGGTAATAGATTTTGGCTGTCGCGCCCTCTACGCGGTTGGAGGCAACCGCCTCGTACACATAGCCGGAGGGGTCAATCGGGCAGGGCGTAGGGGTCTCATACTCAGGACCGCTGTCCGGGGCGTTCTCAGATGCATAATCTTCAAGCTCGCCGAAGTCGATATTTGAAAAGTCATATTCTGGATCGTCAGGCTCTATGCCCAGCGTTTCAAAAATGTCCATGTCGCAGTCGATGGCGCTCATGACCTTCTTGCGGTATTCTTCGGTCAGCGCGACGAAGGTACCGTCTTCGTCGAACAAATATCCGCCGCCGATCTCAGAATAATGGGCAATATACGGCAACATATATTCCTGCCTTCTGGACCAGATCAGTTGTGCAAGACGGTGATAGGCCTCCGTATCCCATTCGGTTGAAGACACGAAGATATTTAACCAGTCCTGATAGACGTTATTATGATGGACGTTGGGAAGGAATCCCATTCTGACCCTGCGCTCTGCCCATTCTGAAATCATGTTGCGTCGCCGGTCCACGTCATCCTTGAGGAACTCGAAGAGCTCGCCGTTCTCGTGGCCGACTATAGTGAAAGTCACGAGACCGGCCAGATCAGCCGCCATGACAGTGGGATTCGCGATGAAGCCGCCGATCGCAAGCACAAAGTTAGCGATAACGATCCCTGTCTGGCGATGGTAATAGCTCTTGAAGCTCTCCAGAGACGCGCACATTGCTTTCGCGTACTCCGTCTTGTAATGTTCAAAATCATCCGTCAGATCGAGGAAGGAGCGGGACGAATTCTCGGCATAGATGCACCCCTGCATATAGGAGCCGAACTTGTCGCGGTAAGCCTGCGCTTCCTCTACGGTATTAAATTCATACGACTGAAAATACGAGCGGTTAACGCCGATACCCTGCTGAACCGTTTTCGTCCGAGCGTTGTCAAAGCGGTGATCGACCTCGTCCCAGTAATCATCTTCGGGCAGATTTCTGAGATTCAGGCCGAAAATATCGCCGTACAGGACTGTCCCGATATAGAGCTGGATCCACTGCTGCGTCGGATCGTCCTGCACCATCATATTCAGCACCTCATAGCCCTTATCCGCCAGCTCGATGAGATCCATGGTAGCACACACCAGTCCGATGATGCCGCCTGCTAAGGGGACGGCCTTAGCGAACTTCATGAACCTGCTGCTTTCTTTCAGCGTTTTGAAGAAAATGGTCGATTTCGATAAGCGGGGAGGTCCTTCCTTGAGAAGCTGACGGAGCTCTTCTCTGACCGCTTGGAGCGCCTCGTCTAAGCCTTTTATTTCCTTTGCGGCTTTCTCTGCGACCTGCTTTTCGGTCAGATTTGCGTATCCCTTGTTGCGGGCGATCAGCCGCGTTTGGCCGTTGATCTTGAACTTGAAGGGTCCCAGATTGGTCTCCATCGTACGTCTGAGCGCAGCGAGGGAGCGCTCGGTACGCTGCTTGGGCAGAACATTGCGGTTGTAAGCCTCCATCTTTGTCCTTAAAGTCGCCAGTTTACTCACCAGAGCAAACATTTCAAGATTAAGGAATAAGTCGATCGCGGATACGACCTCTAAGCCGACGTCACGGACGGTCGACCAAGAGGCGACGTTTTCATCATAAAATTCCCAAACCATGTCAAGGAATCTCTCATTGTCGTCTGATGCGCCGGTCTTGGCAAGTTCAGCCTTGCCCTTCTTGCCCTTAAGAACGTCGATGACACGGCTGTTGTCAGCGAAAGCATAGCTGAACCGCGGATCGAGACAGGTGAGAATGGTCTTGTCATCACCTTCGAGGATATATATCGTACCATAGTCGGTAGCGTATTTTTTATAGCCCAGCGTGAGCAGCTTGCCCTCGGTATCGGCCTCGGGCTCGATTTTGATCGCGTTGATACCGTGCGATTCAAAATAGCTGTTGATATCGTCGGGGTGATCGTCCGCAAAGATGTTCTGCATCTTCGGTACAGCGGTACTGACAAAGTTGCTGTACGCTTCGACGACCTCGTTTTTCGCGTCGGCAAGTTCGATAAGCATATCGATGTCTTCGGTCGTCAGCTCACGGAATGCCTGTCTTTCCTCATCCGTCAGGTCCTCCATATATTCGCCGTTCTCGAGGATGAAGCGGAATTCATCGATATTGATTTCGCCCTCGTAGAAATCCATGATATCAGGGTCGGGTTCTGCGCTCATCAGGTCGCCGGTCGAGTTCGCCTCGTTGATTGCCTCCTGACTGATCTGCTGATCGGTCTTTTCGGTCGGAATATCGAGGTCGAATCCGTAGGGCAGGTCGTCGACTGTCTTGTAGCCGCTCGGCCAAGTCAGCGAACCCTCGAACAGACCGGTTGCCTCATTATAGGTCAGGGTGACCTCAGTAATCTTAGGATCGTCCTCGTTGCACCAGACCTTTAAGTACGCCTCGCCATAGGCGGCAAGCTCGGGATTCTCGACCTCGAGAGAATAATTGAAAGAGATGACCTTAGCAAACGTTCCGTCGGAATTGTAGTTCTCATTCGCGACGAAGATCTTCATCTTCTTATACTCGCCGGTCGTGAAGTCATATCCGGCGTTTTCCACGCGCGCTGTGCCGTCGGCAGAGGCGTTGTAGTTGGTGACGCGGATGTCAAGCTTCTTAGGGACAGGAGCCGCCGTCAGCGTATAGGTAACGGAATATGTGTAGCTCGACCATATCTGATTGTCCTCGCTGTCGTACACCTTGACGGATATCTTGTATATCGCGTCGCCGTCCGTCTCGGGCAGGGTATAGTTCAGGCGCGCCTTGTTTGCTGCGCCGGTAGCCAGAGCTGTCGAGGAATTCTCCTCACCGTCCACATATACCTTTGCCGCAGCGCTCACCGCATTCGTGTAGTTGAGCAGCAGAGAGTTGACGAGCGTAGTCGTCGTGCCGTTTGGCGGCGAGAGCAAGAAGGTGTTGGCGGGTATGGTATAGATCATCTTATACGCGCCGTTGATGTACAGCTTGATCGGCTGACCGGTCGGGCGCACATAGAAGCAAATCGTTCCCTCGTATGCGTCGGTGACAATGTCAAGATAATGTTCGTCAGCGGTATTCGGGCTGTTCTTGTGAGTCACTTCGAACTTGGCGTTCTTATCGCCGGAGAAGAAAGCGTACTTGCCGCCCACCTCAACGAAAGGCGTATCCTTCCACGCGAGGGGCTTCAGTCTGAAGGTAACGTCTCCGTGGCGGGCGCTCTCTTCGACCGAGTAACGCAGATAGACAGGATAAGAGCCGGTAGTCTTGTCTGCCATCTTGGGGTCGACCGAGAAGGACGCGCTGACGGCGCTGCTGACCACTGCGGATGGTACCTCTTTCTCAAAGGTATACTCCTGTCCGGATGTGAGGATAACCTCCTCCTTCGCATAGCCCGCAATATCGTAGTCCTTTTCTTCGAACTCGGCGAGAGTATCAGGCAAGGTAATGTTCCCCTTCGCAGAATTCTGGAAGGCGATCAGGGTATAGTTGCCAGCCGGCAGATACAGCACGTCGCCGGAGCCGACATTGGAAGTCGTATAGGCGAACAGCCTGCCGTTACTGTCATAAGCGCCCAGCTTGACATGATAGTTGTGAGCGGGCAGGATGACCTTCGCGTTCTGAGCCGGAGTAAGGGTGACGGCAACGAGCGGGGTCCTTTCGCCGGGGAGGGTCAAACGATACGGCTCATAGCCGCCGTTCGCCGCGGATTCGCTGACGAGGATATCGACGTCGTCGCCGATCTCGAATACGCCGCGAATGTCAGTCAGGTCGATATAGTATTGGCTTCCTGATACGACGATGCGCGCTTCACTCTGCTTCGAGCCGTCAGCGGATATCACACGAGTGACGCCGGATATCCTGTGCGATACCGGAATCCTGCCGATGATCTGTTCCGCCGGGAGCTCCAGATATCCGAGGTCGATGCGCCTGTCGGCGCCCTTGGTTTTGTAGGCGATATTCTTGATTGTCAGAGGAAGATACGGTTCACTTTCGGCGACGGACGCCTCCAGCATCACGGGGATCTTCGGCACCTCGACGAAAAACGAGCCGTCGGGGTTGAGTGTGACGGGATAATCGGTCCTAACTTCTTCGTATGCGGTAGATTCATCATTCTTGATCGAATAAGCCGATACAGTGAAGCCGTCGATATGGATCTGGTCGCTGCCGAAAGAGCCTACGACATACGCGATCCCCTTCTTATCGAGGATGATCGACTGCACCGGCGAAAAGCTGTCAGAGTCGGGATCGTAGGTGAACTCCGCGCCCTTTTCGAGATCATAGACCGCATAGTTACTGTCGCTGAGCCACACTCTGACGGTGTAGGTATGGCTGCTCTGATGCTCGTGTACGGGACAGACGAGGGTGTTGCTCGTCTGCAGCGTGCCGTCGGCATTGTCGATCCAGTCGATGCGGTCGAAGTCGGATGGTGTGAAGATTCTGCCGTCCACGCCCTTGATGCGCAGGGAGAGAGTGATCGGCTGTGAGGGGATC
>ONAS01000101.1 GCA_900315815.1 uncultured Eubacteriales bacterium | reverse complement strand
TGCGGCGTTTCCGCAGAACCCGACGAGGTCCGCGGCCAGGTCGTCAAGGCGTCCGTCGTGCTTGTGAAGGGCACCGAGGGTACCGACGCGCTGAAAAAAGAGATTCAGGATTATGTCAAACAGCACACCGCGCCGTATAAATACCCGCGTATCGTCGTATTCCGCGACAGCCTGCCCAAGACCATCAGCGGCAAGATCCAGCGCAATAAGCTGTAAAGCAGCTTATTCCGATGTTCAATAAACCGGGGGAATGTGTAAGATGGAACGAAACAAAGTGCATATCTTTTTTGCTTATTCCGACAGGAAAAGGATCGCTTCCCTGCGCAGACGTCTGAATGATCTGGGACTGGAAGCAGGTTCGAATGAAAATCAGCTGCTGCCGGAGTGGGATCGTCCTGCCGACCCGGCGGATATCATCAAAAACTGCAGAGCACTGATATTCTTCTTTTCGGAGAACGCGGTCAAAAGCCGGTTCTTGATGCAGGAGATGCAAGCAGCAATAGAATACGCGATTGAACGCGGCAAGCTGATCATCACGATCGTCGAGAATAAAGACGTGCTCGACAACAGCGATACGCTCAAATACACGCTCGGTCGTATGCCTGTATTCATCCCAAAGGACGGTCTGCAATCCGAGAGCGACTATGACGATATCGCCGCAATGATCTATGATGTCGTTGTCGGATCGGAAACCAAAGAGCTGTTGTATGAGAAGATCACCAGCCTCAGCAGGATCCGCTATACCCCCGGCGTGTCAAAAAATCTTTGCGCGCTGCTCCGTCTTCTGTGTAAAGAAGTGAAGCGTGATTTCAGCCTGAAAAGCCGCCGTGATACGTATAAGGAGATCCTCAGAAGCACGGAGCAGCTCGAGCAGTGCGATGAGCATGATTATTCCGATGAGAGCATCCGTCTCGCGCATATGCGTGTCGACGCGATCGATGAGGTAGAGAGCCTGATCGGCAGCTATGATTTTCTGCAGCTGGATCTGTATCTGATCTCGCTTGCGCTGAAGCTCAATTATCTGACATATACCATTCGCAAGGACGCCGCTGATACCCTCAGCCACGGTGATGTTCACGGGCTGGGAAATCTGACTGCTGAAAAATATGTCCCCGCACAGGAATTCTTTCTTCGGCTGTACTATTCGCAGATGATCTCCGAGGGCATTTCTGAAAAGGATCACGGACAGTATCCGGACGATGAGATCTCCCTGATACTCAACTTGAAAAGCTTCCTGATCAAGGATCGTGCGAGTTCTGTCTTTCAGCCGTCTAAGCCCGAAAAAAAGACAGCGCCTGTCGGTGAGATCTCAGATCTCGACAAACAGCTTTACGCGATCGCCGACTATATGCGCGAAAGCAACAAGTTGTTTGAGCTTGCCGGCAACAGCTCGCTTGCGGCGGATTTTCTGAGATGCCTGAAGACCAGCTATGACCGCCTCAGAAAATACAGTGAGATCGTCGGCTGTATGGAAGTATGCGCCGAATGCATCGAGCATATTGCGGAGATCAACCAGATGCTGGAAGGCATCGACGGCGGATCGTCCGGGAGCGACATCGTCGAAAACGGCTTCAAAGCGCTGCTGGGATTCAGTATTGAGGGCGTCGATGACTTTGATGTGTTCCTCAGTTATAGTCATGAGGATGGAGATATCGCCTCCGGTGTCTATCATTTTTTGAAAACCAATCTGATCAACCCGTTTTACGACAAGATCACGCTGCCGGAGCTGTCAAAGTCCGAATATGAAGACGCGATCATGAACGCGATCGACCATTCCAGACATTTCGCTGTTATTCTGTCCGATCTGAAATATCTGGAATCCCATTGGGTCGATCTGGAAATGAAGACCTTCCGCCATGAAATGGTAGAGGGAAGAAAAGAAAACGCGAATTTCCTGATTATTGTCACCGACGCGGTGTATCAGCAGATCATTTCCCAAAACAAGCAGTGTCTTCCGATCAAGTACCGCTCATATGAGATCATGAAGATAAGCGAATACAAGAACACTCTGACAGATTATCTGAAATAGAAGAGAACGGAGATTCCGGTGCAGGCATTCCCGCGCGGATCCCGTAAAACTGAGCAAAAACTTTGTTGTTGACAAATCCAAAAGATTGTGATAACATAGGGAACGATAAAGGCTGTGACGAAGAGGGCTCGGTCTGTCATCACTCAGAGAAGGAGCGGCTGGTGAAAGCTCCCGTGATGATTTCCGTGTTTGTAGCTTCTGAGCCGGGGAGAAGAAAGCCGACGCCGTTCGGTGATTAGACCTCCTCCGTGATGACTGCGTGAATGTCTGGGGGTTGATGGACCCTGAGAGTGGTATTGCCGCGATAGCGGCATGCAATTTGAGTGGTACCGCGGATGTGAATTTCACACTCGTCTCAAAGTTATTGCTTTGGGACGAGTGTTTTTTTGAGGTGCTGTCCAAGAAGCGGAGCACAAAGTGCGAACGCTGATTGGCTAACAGCACCCATGCAAGGCTCTCCCAAGAGCCGGAGCGGACGCGCGCGTCAAGCGCGAACGGCGATTGGCAGAGAGCTACTGCAGGCGCACTGCCGCATTCCGGGCAATAGAGGAAAAGGAAACTCTTGTAAAGGAAGATGAAGGTATGGAAAAAATAACCGCATTAGATGTGAAAATCAAGGAGATGGCGCAGCGTATCCGAGAGCTGAGAGAGCTTGAGGGCCGCACGATCGCCGAAATGGCAAAATTCACCGACGTCTCCGAGGAAGAGTATATCGCCTGTGAATCCGGCGAGCAGGACCTGAACTTTGCGTTCATTTATCGCTGTGCTCAGGTGCTGAACGTCAACGTCACCGATATCATCGAGGGCTTTTCGCCCAATCTGAAATCCTACACCGTGACCAGACGCGGCGGGGGACAGAAGGTTTCTCAGGCGCACGGCATGACCTACTACAATCTGGCGTACGCGTTCCAGAACCGTATCGCGGAGCCGCTGTATGTCAAGAGCAAATACAATCCCAACGCGGATGAAAACAAGATCGAGCTGACGACCCACGCGGGTCAGGAGCTTGACCTTGTCGTAGAGGGACAGCTGATGGTGCAGGTCGGCGAGCATAAGGAAACGCTCGGACCGGGAGACTCCATCTACTTCGACTCCGACACGCCTCACGGCATGATCGCCGTGGGCGGCAAGGACTGTATCTTCTACGCGATCGTCCTCAATCCGACCGGCGAGCCGATCCCCGAGCTGGAGCCCGGCAAGAAGATCCAGGACAACAGCATCATCACCGCGGACGATAAAGAGAAAGAGCGCGAATACAACAAGTTCGTTGAATTCGAGACCGATGAAAAGGGGACGCCCACCAAGGTCACCTTCAAGAACGAGGACAAATTCAATTTTGCCTACGACGTGATCGACGCGATCTCCTACCGCGAGCCGAACAAGCTCGCCATGCTGCATATCTCGCAGGACAAGACGGAGCGCCGCTTCACCTTTACCGACATCCGTCACAAGTCCAGCCAGTGCGCGAACTACTTCAAATCGCTCGGCATCCGCCGCGGCGACCGCGTCATGCTGGTGCTGAAGCGTCACTATCAGTTCTGGTTCGCCCTGATGGGTCTGCACAAGCTGGGCGCGATCGCGATCCCTGCGACCAATCAGCTCCAGAGCCACGACTTTGAATACCGCTTCAAGTCGGCGGGCGTTTCCGCGATCCTCTGTACCGCGGACGGCGAGACCGCGCATGAGGTCGATATTGCCTGCCGGAGTTTCCCGCAGATCCAGAAGATCATCGTCAACGGAACCCGCGACGGCTGGCGTCCCTTTGACGAGGAATACACCCTGTTTTCCTCTCACTTTGAGAGAAAGCCCGACAGCCCCTGCGGCAACGACCTGATGCTGATGTACTTCACCTCGGGTACCTCGGGCTATCCGAAGATCGCCGCTCACAGCCACAAGCTGGCGCTGGGTCATTTCCAGACCGCCAAGTTCTGGCACAGCGTCGATCCCGACGGACTGCACTTTACGATCTCCGATACCGGCTGGGCAAAGGCCGCGTGGGGCAAGATCTACGGCCAGTGGCTGTGCGAGGCCGCGATCTTCGTCTATGACTTCGACCGCTTCGACGCCGCCGATATCCTGCCGATGTTCGCCAAATACAAGATCACCACGTTCTGCGCGCCGCCTACCATGCTGCGCATGATGATCAAGCAGGACATTTCCAAATACGATTTCAGCTCCGTCAAGCGTATGACTACCGCAGGCGAGGCGCTGAATCCCGAGGTCTACCGCCAATTCGAGAAGCTCACCGGTCTGCAGATCATGGAGGGCTTCGGTCAGACCGAGACCGCCGTTATCATCTGCAACATGGTCGGCG
>ONAS01000107.1 GCA_900315815.1 uncultured Eubacteriales bacterium | reverse complement strand
TTGTTGTCAGGATCAGGTAGTAATTGCCCCTGTCGGAGGTTGGTCGTCGGGAGGATCACATTTCTCACGGCACATCCGCTGCACCGCTGTACAGTATGACCGCCGTGCCGCTGCACCCCCGCGCTGCATGACCGCCGTGCCGCTGCACCCCCGCACACCACGATCACCCAAACGCTGCACCGTATCATATCAGCGATTTCCGCTTGATATCGAGATTTCTGTCGTACTGCTACACCGCTACACCGATTTTTTGCAACAGTCTCCGCTTGTCATTGACGCATCCGCTGTACCGTATTTTCAGAAGCTCTTACTTATCATTGACGCATCCGCCGTACCGTATTTTCAGAAGCTCTTACTTATCATTGTCACATCTGCCGTACCGTATTTTCAGAAGCGATTGCTTATCATCATCATAACTTCTCCCTGACAGTATTATATGATACATACAGCATAGAGCTGCGTCATCATACAGGACAGACCTTGAGATAAACCATACAGGATAGATTTTGAAATAAACCATACAAAACAGATCAGCTGATAAACGATACAACAGTGATTCAGCTGACAGACTGTTCAGCCGTGAATATGCGGTGTACCGTACAAGTTCAGACTGTACCGAAAATCAGGTGAAGCGGTGTAGCGCTGTCCGCAAACCCGCATAAAACCTGACATTTTGCCGCAGCACCGCCCTGACGCGGGGTGCAGCGCTGCGTGAAGCGTCGGTACATCTGTCCACGCAAAAGAGCGCCTCCCGAAGGAAGCGCTCTGTGTGATCGTGTATCAGGCGGAACGATTATTCGCCCATGGTGCAGTACATGAAGTACTTGTAGCCGAGCGGGTTGGAGAAGAAGCCGCTGACGGAAGAATCCAGCATGTACAGATCGGTGTAGTAGTAGATCGGGCATACACAGCCGGTTTCCATGAGCATATCCTCAGCCTTGTGCATCAGCTTATAGCGGGTATCGGTGTCGGTGCAGGCCTTGATGGTGGAGATCAGCACGTCATAGGTCTCTGCCCATGTGCCGTTCTCGACCTTGACGTCGGAACCGAACTCGGTCAGGTCGAGGCTGTAAGCCTTGACGTTGGCGTGGTCGCCCTTACCGAACTGGATATCGTTGTTGCCGGAAGCGGAGGTCCACATATCGAGGAAGCAGATCGGGTCGTTGTAGTCAGCGATCCAGCCGTTGCGCGCGATAGAATAGTCGCCCTGCTTACGGGTCTGGAGGAAGGTGTTCCATTCCTGGTTCTCCAGCTTCATGCTGATGCCTATGCTGTCGAACGCCGCCTGGATGTACTCGCCGATCGCCTGGTGAGCCTCAGAGGTGTTGTACAGATAGGTCAGGGTGGGCATGTTGGTGAACTTCTTGGTCTTTTCGTCATAGGTGTAGTACTTCTTGAGCACCTCGACAGCCGCCTCGAAGTTGGCCTCGAAGGCATCCTGAGCGGTGTTGAAGTAACCGTCAAAGTCGGAGCTGACGCCGCAGTTCTTGTAGAACTCAGTGCCGTCCGCGTCGGTCAGACCCATCGCGACAAAGGAGGATGCGGGAACCTGACCGCCCTGAGCGATGTCGTTGACGATGTAGTTGCGGTCGAGGACCAGAGACAGCGCGTTGCGGATCTCAGCCTCGGCGTCGGCAGCTTCCTTGCCCTCGAGCTTGGAGTCAGCCGGCAGGATCTTTTCGTTGATGTTCCAGCAGACATAGTAGGTACCGATCTGGCCTACGATGTTGAATTCCTTCTCATACTCTTCCTTGAGAGTAGCGATCTCATCGGTGGGAACGTCGTCGATGAGTTTCCAGTCGCCGTTCTTGAAGTTGGCGAGCTGGTTGTTGGCGTCGTCGGACAGATAGAACTCGATGGTGCCCATCTTGACCTTATCGGCGTCCGGATGCTCGGGGTTATACTTGAGGGTGATCAGAGAATCATGATCCCAGCTTTCCAGCTTGTACAGACCGTTGCAGACATAGGTGGAAGGATCGGTTGCCCAGGACTCGTTCTTGACAACGTCCTCGCGGACCGGGAAGTATACCGGGAACGCGAGCAGCTCGTTCCAGTAAGGAACGTCGTTTGCCAGAGTAACGACCAGAGTCTTGTCGTCTTCAGCCTTGACGTTCAGCTGAGCGTCGGGGTTAACGGGGTTGCCCGCATCGTCAACAGCAACGATATCGGCATAACCGTCAACGACCTCGAACATGTAGCCGTAGTCGGAGGCTGTCTCCAGAGAGGAAGCGCGCTTCCACGCGAACTCGAAGTCCTTCGCGGATACGTCCTTGCCGTCGGACCACTTGAGGCCGTCGCGCAGGGTGTAGGTGTAGGTAACGGTGCCGTCGTCGTTCTTGACGCCCTCAGTCAGCTCCTCGGCTGCATCGGGAACGATCTCCAGCTTGCCGTCATCGTTCTGCGCCCACTTAGCCAGACCGGAGAACAGGTGTACCAGCATGGTAGCGCCGTCAACGGCACTGTTCAGCGCGGGGTCGATGGTGTCGGGCTCGGAAGCGATACAAACCTCGATCTTGGTGTCGTCAAGGTTCACTTCGGCTTTGCCGTCGTCCTTCTTGTCGCTCTTCTTATCGCTGCTGCCGCCGCAAGCCGCAAGGCTGACGACCATCAGGACTGCCAGAAGGAGAGCTAAGATTCTTTTGGTTTTCAATTTAGGTCATTCCTTTCATGATATTTGGATTTATGCAGCGGGCGTCTTTGCACCCGCAAACCTAACGGGATGATAGGACGGACGCATCGTCCGTCACGGGAGGTCGGGTCAGACAGACGGACCGCGCCTCTCCCCTGTGATCGAACGGATCTTACTGATCCGTCAGTTGATCTCTGCCAAGCGGTGGCATGCCACGAAATGGTCGGTGGAGACCTCCTTGAACTCGGGCATGGACTCGGCGCACTGATCGGTCGCGTACTTGCAGCGGGTGCGGAACGGACAGCCTGACGGCGCGTTCAGCGGGCTGGGGATATCGCCTGTCAGCGCGATACGCTGATTGGCGCGGGCGACCTTGGGATCGGGCACCGGCACCGCGGAAAGCAGCGACTTGGAATACGGATGCAGCGGACGGTCGTAGATCTCCGCGGCGGGAGCCAGCTCGACCATCTTGCCCAGATACATGACCGCGATGCGGTCGGAGATGTGGCGGACGACCAGCAGGTCGTGGGCGATGAACAGGTAGGTCAGTCCCAGCTTGTCCTGCAGCTCGTCAAACATGTTGATGACCTGCGCCTGGATGGAAACGTCCAGCGCGGAGACGGGCTCGTCGCAGACGATGAAGTCCGGATTGACCGCCAGAGAACGCGCGATGCCGATACGCTGGCGCTGACCGCCGGAGAACTCGTGGGCATAACGGGCGGCATGCTCGGAGTTGAGTCCGACATAGCCCATCAGCTCAAGGATGCGCTCCTGACGCTCCTGCTTGGAGGCGTACAGCTTGTGCACGTCCAGCGGCTCGCCGATGATATCCGCGACGGTCATGCGCGGATTCAGCGAGGAATACGGATCCTGGAAAACCATGGTGGCCTTCTTGCGGAACTCCTTGATATCCGACTTGGTCTTGATCAGCCTGCCGTCGTAGCGGATCTCGCCGCCGGTCGGCTTGTACAGATGCAGGATGGTGCGTCCGACGGTGGTCTTGCCGCAGCCGGACTCGCCGACAAGACCTAAGGTCTCCGTGTTGATCATAAAATATTCTTTCAGGTCCTTGACCTCAATCAGCGGTTTTTTCTCAGCCAAGGTCATCACCGCCTTCACTCGCTATTTCGGGGTCGATCTCGATGGAGCCGTCCTCGACGCCCTTCTTGATGTTCATCCAGCACGCGGCGGCGTGATCGCCGTTGATCTGCATGCGCTCTGCGCGGTGGCTGATGCAGATCTTCATCGCGTTGTCACAGCGCGGCGCAAACGGACAGCCCTTGGGCATATTCAGCAGGTCGATCGGCGTGCCGGTGATCGGCTGCAGACGGTGACCCGCGGTATCCGCGGTCGGGATGGAACGCATCAGACCCTTGGTGTATTCATGACGGGGGTTGTAGAAGATCTCGTCCGCCGTGCCCTGCTCACAGATCGAGCCGGCATACATGACGATGACCTCGTCGCACATCTGCGCCACAACGCCCAGATCGTGGGTGATCATGATGATCGCCATGCCCAGCTCCTTCTGCAGCTGACCCATCAGCTCCAGGATCTGCGCCTGGATGGTGACGTCCAGCGCGGTGGTGGGCTCGTCCGCGATCAGGATATCCGGCTCGCACGCAAGCGCCATCGCGATCATGACACGCTGACGCATACCGCCGGAAAGCTCGTAGGGATACTGCTTCATGCGCTTGAGCGGCTCGTTGACGTTGACGAGCCGGAGCATCTCCACAGCGCGGTCATACGCCTGCTTCTTGTTGCGGGGCGTATGCAGCATGATCGCCTCCATCAGCTGCTTGCCGATGGTGTAGGTGGGGTTGAGAGAGGTCATCGGGTCCTGGAAGATGATGGAGATCTTGTTGCCGCGGATGTTTTTCATGACCTTCTCGCCCGCGTTGACCAGCTCCTGACCGTCAAACCGGACGGAGCCGCCGATGATCCTGCCGGTGCCGGCGAGGATCTGCATGATCGAATACGCGGTGACGGATTTGCCGGAGCCGGACTCGCCTACGATGCCGAGTACCTTGCCCCTGTCCAGTGTAAAGGAAACGTCGTTGACTGCCTTGACCTCGCCCGCGTCGGTAAAGAAAGAGGTCTGCAGGTGCTTTACTTCTAATAATGCCATAGTCCCGCCTCCTTAATCATTCAGCTTCGGGTCGAACGCGTCGCGCAGACCGTCGCCGAAGAGGTTGAGGCTGAGTACGATCAGAGAGATCATAATCGCCGGGATGACCAGTCGGTAGGGATAGCTGCTGATGCCGTTGAGCGCGTCGGACGCCAGTGAGCCCAGCGACGGCATCGGCGCGTCTACGCCGAGTCCGAGGAAGGACAGATAGCTCTCGGTAAAGATCGCGGAGGGGATCTGCAGCGCCGCCGAAATGATGATGACGCTGATGCAGTTGGGGATCAGGTGCTTTTTGATGACCCATCTGCCCTTGGCGCCGGTCGCCTTGGCGGATAAAACGTACTCCTGCTCTCTCAAAGAAAGGATCTGACCGCGTACCAGACGCGCCATGCCGACCCAGTAGAGCAGTGCGAATACGATGAACAGGCTGATGATATTGGAGCCGATGGACTCGAGGAACGTGCCGGTGAGATCCAGCGACTGCTTCAATACAGCCGACAAAAGGATGACCATCAGCATATCGGGCAGCGAGTATATGACGTCGACGAACCGCATGATGATCATATCCACCTTGCCGCCGAAGTAGCCCGATATCGAGCCGATCAGCATACCGATGACCAGTACGATGATGCTGGCGAAGAAGCCGACCGCCAGCGATACGCGGGTACCGTAGATGACGCGGATGAAGTAGTCGCGTCCCTGCTTATCGGTACCGAAGATGTGCGGGAAAACACTCTCGCCGTCATCGATCATCTCCTGCTCGGTCTTTCCGTACTCAAAGGGAGAAAGGTTCTTGTAGGAAGAGTCGACGGGCTTGCCGGGCTGGACGCCGAGCTGCTGCTCGTAGGAATACGGCCAGAACAGCGGGATGAGGATGCTCGAGAGGGTGATCAGCGCGATCACGATAAAGCTGACAAAGGCAACCTTGTTTTTATATAAGCGCTTGACGCCGTCCTTGAAGAAGGTGGACGACGGGCGCATCTGGACAAGATACTCCTTTTCCGCGTCGGTCGCGGGAATAAAGGAATCCAGATCTACATGAAACGAAAACTTTTTCTTCACGTCTGTCCCCCCTTATTCGAATGAGATACGCGGATCGACGACCTTGTACAGGATATCCGTGATCAGGTTCATCACCACGATCAGCGCCGCGAGGATGATCGTCGTGCCCATGATGAGCGGATAGTCGCGCGCGGTGATGCTGTTGACGAAGGCGCGTCCGATGCCGGGGACGTTGAAGATCTTTTCAACGACCAGAGAACCGGTGACGATATACGCCAGCATCGGGCCGACATAGGTCAGTACGGGGATCAGAGAGTTCTTCAGCGCGTGGCCGAAGATGATGCGCGGTCCGGAGACGCCCTTGGCTCTCGCGGTGCGGATATAGTCCTGACCCAGCACGTCCAGCATGGAGGAACGGGTCAGTCGGGTGATGTACGCCATCGGGTACAGCGCCAGCGTGATGATCGGCAGGACAAGACCGCCTGCCTTGGTGCCGTTCGCGGGGAACCACCCGAGTATCTGAGAGAACAGCAGCAGCAGGAGCGTACCCATGATGAACGATGGCATCGATACGAACGCCGTCGTGAATACCATGATGAACCGGTCGATGAATTTATTGCGCCGCAAGGCTGCGATCGCGCCGAAAATGATGCCCAGCAGCGTCGCGATGCCGGCGGCGATCAGACCCAACTTCATCGAGGTGCCCATGCCGTCGGAGATGATATCGTTGACGGAGCGGCCCTTCTTCTTCAGAGAGGGTCCGAAATCGAACTCGGTCACGATGCCCTTGAGGTATTCGACATACTGCTCACCGGGTGACTTGTCCAGTCCGTACTTTGCTTCCATCGCCTGCTTGATGGCGGGCGGCGGCTCTTTTTCGCCGACGAACGGACCGCCCGGGACCGCGTGCATAACGAAGAAGGTGATCGTTATGACGATCCAGACCGTGAAGATCGCCAGCAGGATACGCTTTAAAATGTACCACAGCGTTTTAGTGTTCATACTCAGTCCTACCTTACTCAATCTTGCAGCAGACACGCCGCGTCCCGACGCCGCTGCATATAACTCCGCATAATCGTCACGCGCGGGAGCGGCCTCCCGCGGCGACACTATCCGGATGTTATCACTAGTTTAACATTTTACCACATCGATAGCATAATTACAAGCACAACCATCACAATGACTATGATTTTTGTATAAATCGACTTATTTATACCGCTCAATTCTATTCGACTTCCACAAAGGAAAGG
>ONAS01000109.1 GCA_900315815.1 uncultured Eubacteriales bacterium | reverse complement strand
GGCTTGTTTAAGCCATTCCTGAGCCTCTTTTGTTTGGCGGAGGACAAGAGATTCGAACTCTCGCGCCGCGTTAGCGACCTACTCCCTTAGCAGGGGAGCCTCTTCACCACTTGAGTAATCCTCCGTATATGTGAAGTAAAGTACCTTATCATTCAGTTGGCGGAGAGAAAGGGATTCGAACCCTTGGTCCCTTGCGGGCTCACTAGTTTTCAAGACTAGCTCCTTAAACCACTCGGACATCTCTCCAAAGCACTAACGATTTTATCATACATAATGGAAAAAGTCAAGTGATTCTTTTCAGGAAAATCGGTAGGAATCTGCGGACAGGATGCGGTCTGTGCCGTTTTTGTGCATGAATTGTCAGTTGCTGCAAGATTACTACTTGATTTTTAGGCATATGAATAGTATAATACTATGGGTGAATCGAATGTGACGCAAAGCATGCCTTTCACCGTGTAAAACAGCCTCTCACAAAGGAGGATAACGGGAGCTGTTAGCGCCGGGACCGGAAACGGTTGACGAGGTTTGGCGGTTATCGAAAGATTCGGCGGATGCCGCCACGGCTGAATATCGGTACATATTTTGAGGTTCGAAGGTATATTTTTTTATATAAATACCGATATCCGTGAGTCGTAAGAGAGAATGAAAAAGCAGAATCAACACTGTAACAGAGGTTCTTTCGGCACGGAAGGATGAAATTATTTCGCGGCATTGCCGAAAAAGGAGACAATTATGAGAGTTATTATTCAGGACAATTACGATAAAATGTGCAAGTGGGCTGCAAATTATATTGCGGACAAAATCAGAAACCATAAAGAGGACCGTCCCTTTGTGCTGGGACTGCCGACCGGTTCTTCACCCATCGGCGTCTACAAGGAGCTGTACACGATGAATCAGGCGGGCGAGCTTTCCTTCGCGAACGTAGTCACCTTCAACATGGACGAATATCTCGGACTGCCTCACGAGCATGACCAGAGCTACTGGTACTTCATGCACGACAACTTCTTCGATCATCTGGTAGACATGAAGCCCGAGAACATCAACATCCTCAACGGCATGACCGATGATCCCGAGGGCGAGTGCGCGAGATACGAGGAAAAGATCGCTTCCTACGGCGGCATCGATCTCTTTATGGGCGGCATCGGCGTTGACGGACACATCGCGTTCAACGAGCCGTTCACCAGCCTTGCGTCCCGCACGGGCGTCCGCAACCTGACCACCGACACAAGAATCGTCAATTCCCGCTTCTTCGGCAATGACCCCGAGGCTGTTCCCGCACAGGCGCTTTCCGTCGGCGTAGGGACCGTCACCGACAGCAAGGAAGTCCTCATCCTGATCAACGGTCACAACAAGGCAAGAGCACTTGCCGCGACCGTAGAGGGCTCCGTCAGCCACAAGTGGACCTGCTCCGCTTTACAGATGCACAACGGCGCGATCATCGCCTGCGATGAGGCAGCCTGCGGCGAGCTGACTGTCGATACCTATAAATACTTCCTCGATATCGAGAAGAAGGAGAGACTTTAATGTATACTATCAAGGATCTGTATGATCTGGACCATACGCTTGCGAAGGATTATCTTTCGCAGTTCACCTATCCTTGGGAGGCGCTCAAGGGCATCAAGGACATGATCATCGCGCTGGGCGAGACCTTAGGCGACGATTATGTCGAGAGAGCGCCGCAGGTCTGGGTGCATAAGACCGCGAAGGTGTTCGATTCCGCCTATCTGGGCGCGCCGTGCATCATCGGTCCGAACACCGAGGTGCGCCAGTGCGCGTTCATCCGCGGTTCGGCGCTGGTCGGCGCCGACTGTGTCGTCGGCAACTCCGCGGAGCTGAAGAACGTCATCCTGTTCGATCATGTCCAGACCCCGCACTACAACTATGTCGGCGATTCGATCCTCGGCTACTTCTCCCACATGGGCGCGGGTTCGATCACCTCTAACGTCAAGTCCGACAAGCAGCTGGTCGTCGTTCACAACGGCACCGAGAAGATCGAGACCGGTCTCAAGAAATTCGGCGCGATGCTCGGCGATTATGTCGAGGTCGGCTGCAACGCAGTCTGCAACCCCGGCACCGTTATCGGCAGACATTCCAACGTCTATCCGACCTCCTGCGTGCGCGGTGTTGTTCCGGAAAACTGCATTTATAAAAACAACGGTGAAATCGTAGAAAAGAGGGCTGAATAATGGCTGAGTGTAAATATTTCGGTACCGACGGCTTCCGCGGCGAAGCGAACAAAAGCCTGAACTTTGATCACGCGATCAAGATCGGCAGATTTCTGGGCTGGTACTACGGCAAGAACATGGGGAAGAAGGCAAGAGTCCTGATCGGTAAGGACACCCGCCGTTCCTCTTATATGTTCGAGTACGCGCTCTGCACCGGTCTGATGGCAAGCGGCGCCGACGCCTATATCATGCACGTCACCACCACTCCGTCGGTCGCGTACATCACCCGCATCGACGAGTTCGATTGCGGCATCATGATCTCCGCGTCGCACAATCCGTTCTATGACAACGGCATCAAGATCCTCAACGGCAAGGGCGAGAAGATGGAGGACGAGACCCTCCTCAAGGTCGAGGAATACCTCGACGGCAAGATCGATATCCCGGTCGCCGAGAGAGAGAGCATCGGCAGGACCGTCGACTATGTCGCGGGACGCAACCGTTATATCGGCTACCTGATCTCGATGAGCAAGTACAGCTTCAAGGGCATCAAGGTCGGTCTGGACTGCGCGAACGGCGCCTCCTGGCAGATCGCCAAGGCGGTCTATGACGCGCTGGGCGCAAAGACCTATGTCATCAATGACAGCCCCGACGGCTACAATATCAACACCGACTGCGGCTCCACCCATATCGAGCATCTGCAGAAGTTCGTCGTTGACAACGGGCTCGACATCGGCTTTGCCTTTGACGGCGACGCCGACCGCTGCCTGTGCGTGGATGAAAAGGGCAACGTCGTCACCGGCGACCACATCATCTACATGTACGGCGTATATATGAAGGAACGCGGCAAGCTGCTGAACAACAAGGTCGTCACCACCGTCATGAGCAACTTCGGCCTGTACAAGGCGCTGGACAAGGCGGGCATCGACTACGACAAGACCAAGGTCGGCGACAAGTATGTCTATGAGAACATGGTGCAGACCGGCAACCGCATCGGCGGCGAGCAGAGCGGTCACATCATCTTCAGCAAATACGCGACCACCGGCGACGGCATCCTGACCTCTCTGAAGGTCATGGAGGTCATGCTGGCGAAGGAGAAGCGTCTGTGAGAAGTATGTCGATCAGGTCATCGACATCATCGCAAAGAACGGTCATCTGGAATAAGCATCTCAATACGATCAACGCCTCCCGCGACCAATGCTGCGGGAGGCTTTTGCGTCCGGTATTTGACTTATCGGCCGATTTTTGCTATGATACCTTTTACGGTATATGAAAACGAACGCAAAGGAATGTTACTATGTGGGATTTACTGCTTGACTGTCTGCTTGACAGCCTGAAGGATTGCGCGCTGATGCTGCCGATCCTGTATCTCGCGTATCTGCTGATGGAATTCATCGAGCAGCGCGCGGGGGAGAAGATCAACCGCGTCGTCGCAAGGGTCGGCGTAGCGGGACCCGCTCTCGGCGGCCTGCTGGGCGCGGTGCCTCAGTGCGGCTTTTCGGGCGCGATCGCAGGCTTCTACGCCGCGGGGATCGTGACGCTCGGCACACTGCTGTCGGTATTTCTGTCCACCAGCGACGAGATGCTCCCGATCCTCATTTCCAATCAGATCGCGGCGGATGAGATCATCAGGATCCTGCTGTTCAAGGTGATCGGCGGTATCATCGCGGGCTTCATCATCGATCTTGTCCTGCGGATGCTCAAACGCCAGAGGACTGCCGGAAGCGAGCATATCCACGATTTCTGTGAGCAGGAGCACTGCGAATGCGAGGAGAATATCTGGATCTCCGCCCTCAAGCATACCGCCAAGGTGATCGTGATGATCTTCGCGGTGACCTTTGTCATCAACTTCATCTTTGAAAAGTGGGGCGCGGACTTTTTCCGCGGCATCATCACCAACGTGCCGGTGGTGGGCGAGATGCTGATGTCGCTGATCGGACTGATCCCGAACTGCTCTGCATCGGTGCTGATCACCGAGCTTTACGTGGAGGGCGTCATCAACGCGGGTCAGCTGATCGCGGGACTGATGGCGAACGCCGGCGTCGGACTGCTGGTCCTGTTCCGGCTGAACAAAAAACCGAGGGAGAACCTCACGATCGTCTTACTGCTGTATGGCTGTGCGGTTGTGCTGGGCATCCTGACGGGATTGCTTTGGTAAACGGCGGGGGAGAGCGAAGGTTCTTCCCCCGTTTTTGCGTTTTCACGATTTAATGCAATAATATGTGAAAAATAAATATATATTGGGGTTTACTTTTACGGTTTTGTGTGCTAAAATTGTAAAGTACAAAAATGCCGTAATATGGCTAATTCGGAATGACTAAGGAGTATTGACATCATGCCTACCAAACCTAACGCAGAATTTACAAGGGATTTATTCAGGGCGATTCTGACACTGGAAACCGTCGAGGAATGCGAGATGTTCTTCAAGGACCTCTGCACCATTCCCGAGCTGAAGGCATTGTCCCAGCGCTTTGCCGTGGCGGAGATGCTGGAGCAGAACATGGTCTACAATAAGATCGTTGAGGCGACCGGCGCTTCCACCGCCACCATCAGCCGCGTCAAGCGTTCTCTGGACTATGAAAACGCCGGCGGCTACAACCTTGTCTTTGCCCGGATGAAGGACGAAGCATGAGCGGCTACCGTATCTTTTCACAGTTTTACGACAACCTGACCTTCAATGTTGACTACGAAAAACGCGCTGAGTATCTTCAGAGCATTTTATCTTTGTGGGGACATGAGCCGGGACTGGCGCTGGATCTGGCATGCGGGACGGGATCGCTGACCGTCGCGCTCAAGCAGCGCGGATGGGATATCTTCGGCGTTGACGGGTCACAGGATATGCTGACCGTCGCGATGGACAAGGCGTATGAAAAGGAGCTGAACATGCTGTTCCTTTGTCAGCGGATGGAGAAGCTCGATCTGTACGGCACCATCGACACCTGCGTCTGTACCCTTGACAGCCTGAACCATATCACCGATCAGGCAAAGCTGCAGACGGCATTCGACAGAGTCGCGCTGTTCATGAACCCCGAGGGGCTGTTCGTCTTTGACGTCAACACGGTCTACAAGCATCAAAGGATCCTTGCCGACAATACCTTTGTCTATGACACCGACGAGGTGTATTGTGTGTGGCAAAATTCTTTAGAAGAAAATAACATCGTCCGCATCGAGCTGGATCTGTTCGAAAAAGAGGGCGAGGTCTATCTGCGCCGCTCGGAGTGCTTCAGGGAGCGCGCGTATGAGATCGGCGAGCTGAAGCGCATGCTGACGCAGGCAGGCTTTGAAACGCTTGCCGTGTACCGCGACATGACGACAGAGCCGCTTCGTGACGACAGTGACCGCGCGGTATTCGTCGAGCGGATCGTGGACGTCAAAAACGCGGAATAACCGATCGGAAGAAAGGATCATTATGGATAAAATCATCAGATGTATCACAAGCGACGGCGCGGTGATGGTCTCTGCCATCGACTCCACCGATATCGCATATAAGGCGAGCGTCCTGCACGACACCTCGCCGGTCGCGTCCGCGGCGCTGGGACGGCTGCTGTCCGCGGCGTCCATGATGGGCGCGCAGCTCAAATCGTCCAAGTCGACGATCAATATCCGCTTTGAGGGCGACGGCGAGCTGGGCGCGTTCATGGCGGTCGCCGACGCGTACGGCAACGTCAAGGGCTATGTGACCAACCCGCACTGCCCGACAGAGCATTACAACAGCGGCAAGCTGAATGTCGCTGCCGCCGTGGGACACGGCATCATGAGCGTGATGAAGGACTTCGGCGAGGGCGAGCCGTACATCGGCAAGATCCCGATCGTATCGGGCGAGATCGCCGAGGATATCACCAACTATTTCGCGACCTCCGAGCAGATCCCGACCGTCTGTGCGCTGGGCGTGCTGATCGATAAGGACAGCCGGCAGGTGCTGCTGTCCGGCGGTCTGCTGATCCAGCTGCTTCCCGGCGCGGATGATTCCACGATCGACAGGATCGAGAAGAACGTCGGCGTGCTGGACTCCGTGACCACGATGCTCGCCAAGGGCATGACCGCGCTGGACATGTGCAAGGCGGCTTTGCAGGGCTTTGAGGTCGAGGTGCTGGACGAGTTCGAGGTCAAGTATGTCTGCGGCTGCTCCCGCGAGAAGATCGCATCGCTGATCGCGTCGATGCCCGAGGACGAGATCCGTCAGATGATCGACGAGGATCACGGGGCAGAGGCAAACTGCCGCTTCTGCAGAAAGCAGTACCGCTTTACCGAGGACGAGCTGAAACAGATCCTCGCGTCCAAGGCGGAGCAGGATCAGTAACACATCAACGCGGGTCAAAGCGGCTGTCCGTTGGCGATCCGCGTGATCGGTTCGGGCGGCTTTTCGCATGACAAAGCGGCGTCAAAATAATGTCTGAGATTTTTTTAAAAAAAAATTTCCAAAACCCCTTGACATTTGGCGCAAAATATTATATTATATACGAGTCGCAAATGAAGAGGCGAACGGTTGGGGAGCATAGCTCAGCTGGGAGAGCACCTGCCTTACAAGCAGGGGGTCACAGGTTCGAGCC
>ONAS01000110.1 GCA_900315815.1 uncultured Eubacteriales bacterium | reverse complement strand
TTTCCAGGATACATCGGATATGGGTGTAGCCCTGATAACGGGCGATGACTTGATAATGCGTGACCGCCTGCTTGCTGTTCTTCTGCGTGACGCACATTTTTTTGCGATCAACAGGATGTCTGCCGATCGGAGCGTCAACCGTTCCGCTGTCATCCTTCAAATTGCCGAACACGACAGCCTCGTATTCCCTTGTGAAGGAATGCGCCTTGATTTGCGCCGCGAGGTGCTTGTGGGCGGCATCGTTCTTCGCGACGATCAGCAAACCGCTGGTATCCTTGTCGATACGGTGGACGATACCCGGGCGCAGGACGCCGTTGATCCCCGAAAGGCTGTCGCCGCAGTGGTACAGCAGCGCGTTTACCAGCGTGCCTTCATAATTTCCCGCAGCAGGGTGTACGACCATTCCCTTCGGCTTGTTGACAACAAGCAAATCCCTGTCCTCAAAGACGATATCCAGCGGTATATTTTCCGCCTTTGCCTCATACGGCACAGGGTCGGGGATGTTTACCAGAACGGTATCTCCCCGGGTCAGCTTATACTTCTTGCCCCGCGGCGCGCCGTTTACGGAAACCGCGCCGATCTCAATCAGACCTACCGCCGCGCTGCGAGATATTCCGATATCCGCTTCGGCAAGGAATTTATCCAGCCTGATACCGTCCGTCTGACACGCCAGCCTGTGTTCAGTCATGGAGTCTGTCCTTCTTTCCCCTCAGGGAATCCGAAAAGAAAAAGATGTAAATAACAAGCATCGCAACGCCGACCGTGATGGCGTAATCGGCGAAATTACAGACAGGAGGGAAAAAACTGATGCTGAGATAGTCAATCACATACCCGTAAAGCACCCTGTCGATAAGATTTCCGATACCGCCTCCGATGATCAGACCTGCGCAGATATAAAAGAACCTGCCCGACGGTCTTTTTTTGAACATATAGAAGATGATCGCGAACAGCATAATTGACGTCAAAGCAACAAAAATCCAGCGCATATCCTTGAACATTCCAAAAGCGACTCCGGGATTCTCAACGTATCTGAGAGTAAACAAGCCTTCGATGACGGTGTGCTCTCCGATTGGCTTGAGCCCTGTTGAGACAAAATATTTGATGACCTGATCGATCACCACAATCAGTGCGCCGATGGCCAGAGCAAAAAACGGCATAAGGAACCTCCTGACAGTTCAAAATCGGTGTAACCGCAATCACACCGATTTTTGAAAATGATTATTTTAATACCTCGCAGCAGTGAGCGCAAAGTGTGGGATGTTTGCTGTCCGCTCCGACTGTTCTGCTGACCGCCCAGCAGCGTTCACACTTCTCGCCCTCCGCCTTCTCGACGGCAATCGCGAGCTCGCCGCCGTTGTCCGTCACGATGACCTCGGAAACGATGAACGCGTCTGCAAGCTCGGCCTCCGCCTTTTGCAGGAACGCAAGCTTGTCTCCGCCCGCGCTGAGCGTCACCTTGGCTTCGAGGGAGCTCTTGATGGTCTTATCCTTGATCAAAGGCTCCAAAGACTTTTTGACATCGTCTCTGAGCGCGTGGATCTCATCCCAATAAGCCATGAAGCTGTCGTCAACATCAAGAGCGAGCTTTCCGGGCATTTCGTTGAAAATGACATGAGACGCCTCGTCCTCCGCGGAATGCGGCATATACTTCCAGATCTCATCAGAGGTGTACGCAAGGATCGGCGCGATCATCCTTGTCATCGCGTTGAGAATGAGATAAATCGCTGTCTGCGCCGCTCTTCTGAGCCCGGAATCAGCCTTCTCGGTATAGAGTCTGTCCTTGAGAACGTCAAGGTAGAAGTTTGACATATCCACAACGCAGAAGTTGTGAATGCTGTGGTATACAATATGGAATTCGTACCTATCGTACGCGGCGGATACCTTTTCAATCAGGCTGTTCAGCTGAGCGATAGCCCACTTGTCGATCGAAGTCAGCTCACTGAGATCAACCATATCGGTATCGGGATTGAAATCGGCAAGGTTGCCGAGAATATATCTGGCAGTGTTCCTGATCTTTCTGTATGCCTCGGAACGCTGCTTGAGAATATCAAAGGAAATGTTAACGTCGGACTGATAGTCGCAGGACGCAACCCAAAGTCTAAGAACGTCGGCACCGTACTGCTTGATAACCTCCTGCGGACTGATGCCGTTGCCGAGCGACTTGCTCATCTTTCTCTTTTCCATGTCGAGGATCATGCCGTGAGTCAGAACAGCCCTGTAGGGCGCGACGCCCATTGTGGCAACAGAGGTGAGCAGTGAGGACTGGAACCAGCCTCTGTACTGGTCATTGCCCTCGAGATAGAGATCCGCAGGGAAGCCGAGATATCCGCGGCGCTTTACGACGGCGGTATGAGAGGAACCGCTGTCGAACCAAACGTCCATAATATCCTTTTCCTTGTCAAAGGAGGAGCCGCCGCACTTCGCGCATTTGGTTCCCTCGGGAAGTATCTCGGCAGCATCGCGGTCAAACCACGCGTTGGAGCCTTCCTTCGCGAACACATCGGCAACTGAGAGCATCGCCGTCTTGTCAATCAGCGGCTCGCCGCAGTCCCTGCAGTAGAAAATCGGAATCGGTACGCCCCACTTTCTCTGACGCGAAATGCACCAATCCTTTCTCTCTCTGACCATGGAGGTGATTCTCTCCTGGCCCCAGGCGGGGATCCACTCCACCTCGTTGATCGCCTTGACAGCCTCATCCTTGAAGTCGTCAACGGAACAGAACCACTGATCGGTCGCGCGGAACAGGATCGGAGACTTACATCTCCAGCAGTGGGGATACTGGTGGATGATCTTCTTCAGCGCGAAAAGAGCGCCTGTCGCATCCAGATGGATGGCAATCTTTTTATTCGCTTCGTCAGTTGTCAGACCCGCAAACTGACCGGCCTCCTCCGTCAGGACACCGTCTCCGTTGACGGGGCAGATAACGGGGATCTCGGGATAGTTACGGCAGACGTTATAGTCATCCACACCGTGTCCGGGAGCGGTGTGGACACAGCCCGTACCGCTTTCGAGCGTGACGTGGTCGCCGACAATCAGAAGGGACTGACGGTCGAGGAAGGGGTGCTGCGTCTTCATGTATTCCAGCTCGCTGCCCTGAATGGTGCCGACGACCTCATAGTCGGTTTTTCCGGCCTCCTCCATGGCGGATCTGTAGAGCTCGGTCGCCATGACATAGTACTCCTCTTCACACTTGATAACGGAGTACTCGTAGCGCGGACCGACACAAATCGCGACATTCGCGGGGAGCGTCCAGGTAGTGGTTGTCCAGATGACGAAGGATACCTTGGCGGGGTCGATGCCCATAGCCTCAAACTTGCCCAGATCGTCGGTCACAGGGAACTTGACGTAGATGGAATGGCAG
>ONAS01000111.1 GCA_900315815.1 uncultured Eubacteriales bacterium | reverse complement strand
CATCTTTGTGGCAACTCCGGCGTGGCTCTCCATACCGGCGCCTACGATAGAGATCTTGGCAACGTTGTCGTCGTAAAGCACCTCTTTGGCGCCGAGGTCGAGCATGTAATCCTTGAGTGCGTCAACGGCCTCCAAACCTCTGTCCTTGGCGACGGTGAAGCTGATGTCCTTTCTTCCGTCGTGACCGATCGACTGCAGGATGATGTCGACATTGATATCCTTCTTTGAAAGCTTAGAGAACATTTTGAAAGCGAGTCCGGGGTTGTTGGGAACGCTCATGACCGAGATCCTTGCTACCTCGGTATCCTTTGCGACGCCGCTGATTAACATTTTTTCCATTTTTACCTTCTCCTTTACGATTGTGCCGGGGACTCTGGTGTAGGATGAAAGAACCTCCAGCTCGATGTTGTATTTCTTTGCCATTTCTACGGAACGGTTGTTCAGCACCTGCGCGCCGAGTGTCGCGAGCTCGAGCATTTCGTCATAAGAAATCTCTTTGAGCTTGATCGCGTTCGGCACCTTGCGGGGATCGGCAGTGAAAACGCCCTCCACATCGGTGAAGATCTGACACAGATCCGCGCTCAGCGCTGCCGCGATCGCAACCGCGCTGGTATCGGAGCCGCCGCGTCCGAGGGTGGTGATGTCCTCATAGCGGGACAGTCCCTGGAAGCCGCAGACCACAACGATCTTTCTCTGGTCAAGCTCACGGCGGATACGGTCGGGATTGACGCGGCGGATGCGCGCCGAGGTGTGGGCGCTGGAGGTCAGGAAGCCTGCCTGCCAGCCGGTCAGAGAGATGGCGGGACAGCCCATTTCCTGAATACACATCGCCAGAAGCGACGCGGAAATCTGTTCGCCCGACGCCAGCAGCATATCCATTTCGCGCTGTGAGGGCTTTGCGGTGATCTCCGCGGCTTTCTCGATCAGATCGTCGGTGGTATCGCCCTGAGCGGATACGACTACCACCACATCATTTCCTTTTTTGTACGCTTCCGTGACAATGGAAGCAACGTTACGCACGCGTTCGGCGTCCTTGACGGATGAACCGCCGAACTTCTGAACAATCAGACTCAAAATATATACCTCCCGGGTTGAATAAAGAATCGATCGGGACTCGGGGATCGGCAGATATCGCATCGGTGATCCTCGGCTCCGCGTTCCTCATTTCGTATTATCACAGGTCTCCGATACGGATCTTGGAGATGACCTGAATGCCTTCCTTTTCTTCCAGCCTTGCAAGCGTTGCGTCGATGTCTTCGATCGCCATCGGCTCCACGATGAACGCGAATTCGTTTTCGGGAGCGGATGCCTTGTGCAGGATATGGATATCGCCGAAGGCGTCTTTTGCCTTATAATATGCGTCGATCCTGTTGTTGGCGACGCCGCGGACGAACATCGCTGTCACGCTCTTCTCTGCGGGCAGCACGCTGCTGTTGTCGGAGTCGGCCCAGAACAGATACTTGCGGGATTTGAGGTGCTTGACGCAGTCGATCATATCCGCGACCACCGCCGAAGCGGTCGGCAGCTTGCCGGCGCCGCGGCCGTAGAATACGACGTCGCCGGTGCAGTCGCCGCGTACCATGATGCCGTTGAAGACGTCGTCGATATTGGCGAGCTGGCTGTTCAGCGGAACGAACATCGGCGCGACGATGATGTCGATGGTATCCTTGTCGATCTTCTTGACGGAGCCGATCAGCTTGATGACGCCGCCCCAGATGGAGGCGTACTCAACGTCCTCGAGCGTGATCCCGGTGATGCCCTCTGTGCGGACAGCGTCCGGATAGATGTGCTTGCCGAAGGCGAGAGAGGCGAGGATGCAGATCTTTCTGCACGCGTCGTGACCCTCGACGTCCGCCGCGGGATTGCGCTCGGCATAGCCCAGCTCCTGAGCGAGCTTGAGCGCCTTTTCAAAGCTCATGTTCTCGCGGATCATCTTGGTGAGGATGAAGTTGGTGGTGCCGTTGAGGATACCGGCGATCTCGCTGACATTGTTGGCGACAAGGCACTGGTTCATCGGACGGATGATCGGGATGCCGCCGCCGACGGAAGCCTCAAACAGGAAATTGGCGTTCTGCTCGGATGCGATCGCCAGCAGCTCCGCGCCGTACGCGGCGACAAGCTCCTTGTTGGAGGTGACGACGCTTTTTCCCTTGGAGAGGCAGTCCTTGACGTATTCATAGGACGGATGCAGACCGCCCATGGTCTCTACGACGATGCGGACCTCGATGTCGTTGCTGATGTCTTCAAAGTTTTTGGTGAAGCGGTCGGCAAACGGGGAATCGGGGAATTCGCGCAGGTCGAGGATATGCTTTATGTAGACCTCTTCGCCGACTGCGGCAAAGAGCTTCTGTTTATGGGTAGCGATGATTTCCGCTACACCTGAGCCGACGACGCCGTGGCCCATAATCGCAACAGGGATCATATGAATCAACCTTTCATTTTATTGGATGAAGGGAGCGGCGGATCCTGCCGCCCCGCAGGAAATTCGGAATCGCAGAGTAGATTTAACGGTTATTCGCCGCCTCCGTCATCGGGAGCGGAACCGCCTCCGTCGTCGGGAACGGATTCGCCTCCGTCATCGGGTACGGATTCGCCTCCGTCATCGGGTACGGATTCTCCGCCCTCCGTCGGGGTATCGGGCGAGCCTGACGGAGATACCGTCGCGGCGGATTCCGTCGGGGTGTGTCTGGAGTCGGTCGCGTCCTCATCGATCGTCGCTTCTTCGGTCGCCGCCTCCGAGCTGGAGCTACCCGGCTTTGCTACGGCGATATGATTGCCGTCACAGTATCCCGGCATATCCGAGGCGGTGTAGTAGCCCAGCGCCGTTTCGGAACAGAAGGACGACGCCAGCATGCCCGAGCCCTTACAGTAGGTGGCTGGGATAATGGTATCCGGCATATCGAATTCCTTGTATTCCTTGTTTTCCAGATAGTTGGACATGACCTTTTGCCATGTGATCGGCGCAAGCGCCGTATACGGTACGGTATCCGGCGTGTCGTAGCCGATCCAGCACGCCAGCGCACAGTAGGGCGAGGCTCCGACAAACCACGCGTCGCGGTCATAGTCCGTTGTACCGGTCTTGCCGACGATCTCCCAGCCCGCGATCTGCGCGTAGGAGGAGTTGGTGTGGGTGGACGTCTCGACGTTGTATTTCAGCGCGCGGTTCATTTTGTACGCGGTCTCTTCGCTGTATGCCTCGATCGGCGTATTGTTGCGGTTGTCCAGGATGGGCGTGCCGTTCTTGTCGGTGATATAGTAGTAGGTATAAGGCTTGGCCTGCCATCTCGCGGACGGTGACGCCGCCCTCCATACCGCCGAGCGACAGCGCGCCGACCATTTCGGCGTCCTGCTCGGACAGGTTTTCAAAGCCGAGGTTGGTGACCGCCTGATTGAAGGCGTCCTTGGTGCCGATCAGCTCCATCGTCTGGACTGCCGCGGCGTTGGAGGACCAGCTCAGCGCTTCGGGCATGGTGACGTAGTTGAAGTAGCCGGAGTAGGCGTTGGGAGGACCTGCGATCCAGCCGCCGTAGCCGTCGGTTTTCCATTTTTCGATCGGCTGGTCGGTGACGACGGAGGAGTAATTGTAGGTGCCTGAGTCAAGCGCCATGGGGTAGGGGATGATCGCTTTGATGGAGGAACCGGGCTGCAGCACCGACTGTGACGCGCGGTCCCAGTCAAGCGGACCTTCCTTTTCCTGCGAGGAGCCGACCGTCGCGATGACTCTGCCGTCATAATCGACCATCGTCATACCGATCTGCAGATCGTAGTCGTAGTTATTGTTGAATTTCAGCGCTTCCTGCTCGATCATCGCCTGCGCCTCGGTGTCCATCGCGCAGTAGATCTTCAGACCCTCGGTGTAGAGCTTCATGGAAGCGGCGGATTCGCTGATGTCATAGTATTTTGCCAGATCGCGGCACAGGTCGTAGTACATCTGGTTGATGTACCAGTTCTGGACGTTGGACTTGGACTCGTCGTCCTCGTCGTCGCTGCTGTCGGAGAAGCCGACGAATTTCAGGTTATCGGATTCCTTCAGCGCGTCCTGGAACTCCTTCTCGGTCAGCATATCCTGATCGCGCATCTCTCGCAGAACGGTTCTGCGGCGATACTCATTGTTCTCCGGATAGATCAGCGGATTCCATTGGGAGGGGTTCTGCGTGATGCCGGCGATCGCCGCGCATTCGCACGGAGAGCATTTGTTGATGGGCTTATCAAAATACAGCTCAGCCGCCGCCTCGACGCCCTGACAGTTGTTGCCGAAGTTGACGACGTTCAGGTACGCTTCGATGATCTTGTCCTTACTGTATTCCTTTTCGATGTTGATGGCGCGGAAGATCTCCCTGAGCTTACGGGTGAGGGAAACCTCGCTGTCATCGGTCAGGTTTTTGACGAGCTGCTGGGTCAGGGTGGAGCCGCCGTAGCTGTTGGAGCCGGATACCAGCGCCAGCACCGCGGAGCCGGTACGCATCCAGTCGACGCCGTTGTGCTCGTAAAAACGCTTGTCCTCGATCGCGACGATCGCGTCCACCATCGCCTGCGGGATATACTTGTCATCCTCAGTGTAGGTCTTGTTCTTGTCGTAGAGGTTGACCCAGATGCGGTTTTCGGTGCCGTACAGCGTTTGGTACGGCTCCTTGCTGAACTCGCCGGTAGCAGGGTCCTTGACGTAGATGAACGAGGACTGGTTCAGGGAACGCGCCGTCAGGTCGATACCGGTCGGCTCGTTTGCGATATTCCAGATAAAGATACCGATGGAGATACCGACGATCAGACCCGCTATCGCGCCGATCAGAAGCACGGTCGCGATAATGCGCCACAATCCGCCGAAAAAGGTTTTGACGGCCGACGGCTTTTTGGGCTGAACATCGATTTTATCGGTATATTTACTGATGTCGGTTTTTCTCATTTTCCGACCTCCTGTCATTTGCAAAAATACAATTGCACATATACAGAAATTATACCACTAATATGTTAAAAAATAAATAACTTTTTCCAAAAAGACAGAGATTTTTCACAATGAAACACCGTAAAAAATAGGAATAATACCTAAATCCGGCGGCAAAATAATACCGAGGTGAAGGTATATGAAGCATTGGAAAAAGCTGATCGGGATTACGGGAGCGATCCTTTTGTCCTATGTGCTGGTGACGGCGGCGTTCGCGCCCTCGGATACGGTGACGCGATCGCTGTTGACACAGGCGGTGATCCCCGATGAAAAAGCGGCGTACACGGCGCGGGACGAAGAGGACAAGATCGTGATATACGCGGGCGACGCGCCGATGCTGAGGACAGACACCCGCGTCAGCCAGCTGCCGAAAATCGACCGCATCCGTCTGCGGGAGGGTGTTGAGTTATTTTCCGAAAAAGAATTAAAAGAATTTGTTGAGGATTACTGTTCGTGATCCCTGCAATCAAGGATTCAGCCGTCGGGTGTTTTGCCGAGCCGCAGAGCGACGGTAAAGCGTCCGGCTTTTTTCTGCCGCGCAGCGCCGAAAACCGCCGACAGATCACTCTGCCGGCGGCGAGTTCGGTAAGATTATCTTACTTCATGCTCTTCTCGTAGGACTCGATCATTTTCTTGACCATCTGACCGCCGATAGAGCCGGCCTGCTTAGAGGTCAGATCGCCGTTGTAGCCCTGCTTGAGGTTGACGCCAACCTCGGAAGCGGCTTCCATC
>ONAS01000114.1 GCA_900315815.1 uncultured Eubacteriales bacterium | reverse complement strand
GGAAACTGATTTCTCCTATCTTGTGCAGCTTCATAATTAACTGCACAAACAAATCCTCTATGACGTCTGTCAACCGTTCATTCTGGAATCGGGCGATGGTAGCGTGGTCGGGAGCTGATTGTCCCTGCAAAAGCCACATGAAACGGATGTCTGTTTTGCAGGCTTGCTCGATTGCGCGGCTGGAGTAGATGCGATTCATGTATGCGAATACCAGTATTTCAAACATGACGACAGGATCGATTGATCGCCAATGCCTGAGGTATTCATCATACAGCCGGGTGTAATTCAATGTGTCACATATTTCTACCACTTTCCATACAGGATCGTTTTCGTCAATCAGTACTTCATAATTGATTGGTAAAAAGAGTTGATTTCTGTTTATCTTCATTGTATAATTACCTTGCTTTCTGTGTGGTTTCTTTTAGCAATTAAATTATACTATGAAAGCGCTGACCGGGCAACCCTTTCGGGCTGCCCGGTTTAGTATTTCGGGGTTGCCTTAGCGCGACAGCCCCTTTCTGTGCTGTTGTCATGATTATCTGAACGAATCTCCCATCACACCGTTGTATTGCTTCGGGAGCGGTTCACTGTCATCCTCGAACAAATAGCTGTCATCCGCAGCGGCGGTAGGAGCAAGGCTTTTATCGAAGATGCCGGGGTGGTTATTGTAGCCGTAAGCGGTGATGATGACCGGATAATTCTTGAAGCAGTAATCCTTGTCGAAAAGTCCGCTGAGTCCGCTGATGTATGGGCTTTCCAGATAATTCACCTCGCCGCCGTACTGCCACATGCCGACCTTTGGCGTGTTATACTCCATCTCTGTGTACCACTGCGCGTACCAAATATCATAGGTACCGGTGACGTCCTGCGTATTCAGTGCTCCGGTCAGCCACTCGTACCCGGTGTAGAGGATGGGATAATACCCTGCCTCCTCGATGCCGCGCAGGTATGTAAGACAGATATCATGAAGCGTTTGATCGGACGGCATACCGTTGCTGTATTTGTATTCGTCATCCTCGATATCAAAGGCTATCGGCATCGTCGGCTTTTTGTCTTTCAATAATCTGAGGGTATGATTGATCTCGCTCTGTACCGCAGATACATCCAAGGCGTAGGAATAGAGATAAGCGCCCCACGGCATGCCCGCGGCCTCCGCTTTTCTGACATTCTCCTCGAACATGGAATCATCCTGAGAATACTTGTTTGAGCCGAATCCCAATCGGATCATAACAAACGTATATCCCGCGGCCTTGAGCTTTTCAAAGTCAAGGTCCCCGTTGAATTCAGAGATATCGACGCCTTTGGTTTTGGTGTAATTCTTGATTTGCGTGTCAACCAGTCCGTTCAGACGAATACGGTATTCTCGCTGAGCATTGTCGGTGCGTTCCTGTAAAGCGGCAAGCTCCGCATTCCTGATCGCTTCTTCTGCAGCAGCCAGCTCAGCTTGGTGCGCCTTGCGCTGTTCTTCGGCAAGGCGAGCTTCCTCAGCGAGCCGCGCGTTCTCCCGATCCTCCAGCATCTTTGCTCGCGCAGTCTGCGCGGAATAACCGAGATAATAGGTGAGACCGTCTGTCTGCGCCAGATAATGCTGCAGATGCGTCACATCCGCGATCGTCGTATCATCATCAAGATCCGTATCGCCTCGGAGCAATTCATCATCGTTTAATGTGATCAACTCGGCAAAATGGTACTGGAGTCGGGTTCCGTCAAGGATGGAGACGATCCCGTCTCCGTCGATATCACCCACAACAAGGTGCTGTTCCGGTTCATCGATCGCAGACGCGGAAACCGCCGCGGCAGACATCATGAGCGCCGTTATCAGAAACAGGGAAATAAGAGGTTTGAGATATTTCATGGTAATCTCCTTTATAGAGCTTAAATTTTATTATATCATATCTGTTTATATTTTGCAAATCGTGCAATGTTCGGGACGATCTGACAATAATTATCGGAATTTTCATCTGAATATTTCTAATTTAGAATTAAAACAGCCACAACATTCATTATAATAGTTTCGGCTTTGATACATTAAATCATTAAAACGGAGGATATTATGAGTAACGAAAGATTAGTCGGTACCGTATCCCGCGGTATCCGCTGCCCGATTATCCGAACAGGCGATGACCTTGCCGTCATTGTCACTGAAAGTGTCTTGAAGGCTGCCGAGAGCGAAGGCTTCTCTCTCAGAGATAAGGATGTCATCGCTGTCACCGAGTCGATCGTAGCGCGCGCACAGGGCAACTATGCGACCGTGCAGAATATCGCCGACGACGTCAAAGCGAAGCTCGGCGGCGGGACTGTCGGCGTGATCTTCCCGATCCTTTCCCGCAATCGTTTTGCGATCTGCTTGCGCGGTATCGCGATGGGCTGTCAAAAAGTCGTTCTGATGCTGTCTTATCCGTCCGATGAAGTCGGCAATGAGCTGGTTTCTCTGGACAAGCTGGACGACGCAGGCGTCAATCCCTACAGCGACGTCCTGACTCTGGAAAAATATCGCGAGCTGTTCGGCGTGAACAAGCACGAATTCACCGGCGTCGATTATGTCGAGTATTACTCACAGCTGATCCGTGAGAGCGGGGCAGAGGTAGAGATCATCTTTGCCAATCGTCCTAAGGAGATCCTCAAGCATACGGATACCGTCCTCACCTGTGATATCCATACCCGTAAGCGTACCAAGAGGATCCTCAAAGACGCAGGCGCTAAGATCGTCTTAGGTCTTGACGATATCATGAACGCTCCTGTCGACGGCTCCGGCTATAATGAAAACTACGGTCTGCTCGGCTCCAATAAATCGACCGAGGATACCGTCAAGCTCTTCCCGCATAACGCGCAGCCGCTGGTGGAGGATATTCAGGCAAAGATCCTTGCCGCTACTGGCAAGCATGTTGAGGTCATGGTATACGGCGACGGTGCCTTCAAGGACCCCCAAGGAAAGATCTGGGAGCTTGCAGACCCGG
>ONAS01000116.1 GCA_900315815.1 uncultured Eubacteriales bacterium | reverse complement strand
GGACCATCGTGCGGGGCACGAAGGCGCAGAAGGCGGCAGAGAAGACCGCCTCGTCCTGTGCAGACGCGCTTGCGCATCTGAAGAAGCTGGAGCAATCGCTTGACGCGGCGCGTGAAGTCGCTTGGCGTGAAGCGAATACAGTACGTGGCGCGGCGGGCGAGGCGAAGCGGACAGCAGAACGCGCGACGCTTGCAGGCGACACGGCGTGCGAGCGTAGGGGGGATGCGAATGCGGCGCACGAAGAGCTTGAGGACATCCGCGTGAAGATGCGCGCCGAGGGGATTGACGGATCGCTTGAAAAGCGCATCGCTTCCGCAGAAAAGGCCGTGCGTTCGAAAGAGAACGAGGCGGAAGAGAAAAACCGCGAACACCGTGTTGAAAAAGCGGAACATGAGAATAAAACAACGAGGGAGAGAACAGAAGATGAAAGAGTTCTATGAGCCGATGCTGTATATGTCCACCCCCGAGCATCCCAATACGATGTGCGTGGTCGCACAGCTGAAGGAGCCGATCGACGGCGATATCCTGCAGGACGCGGTACGGGAGCTTTCTGTCCGCTATCCGTATTTTTATGTGAGGGCAGCCGCCCGTGACAATGATCTCTATCCCGCGCCTAACCCGCTGCCCATGACGGTGCGCGGCACATGGGAGCCGATCGCCCTCAACTCAGCCGCCTCCAATTACCATCTCGCGGCGTGGAAGTATGAGGGGACGCGCATGGCGTTTGAGATCACGCACTCGCTGACCGACGGCGCGGGGGTACTGCCCTATATCAAGAGCGTGCTGTATCTCTATCTGACCCGCAAGACCGGTCAGGCGATCGACCCCGCGGGGATCCACCTGCCGGGGGACGCGATCCCCGCGTCCGAAACAGACAATCCCTTTGCCTTTCTGGATATCGACGCGGCAGAAGAGCCGATGTACCTCAAACAGCCGACGGCTGACTTTTATCGGGTGAAGGTCGAGGGAGACGCGGTGCCGCAGGTGCATCATATCAAGCTCGAAGAGGCTCAGCTGATCCGCTATTGCAGGGACTTTGACGGCAGCCCGAACGCTATGATCGCGGTGATGCTGGCGAGGACCGTCAGAAAGTATGACCCCGACAGTGAGAAGACTGTCAGCGTATCCGTTGCGATCGACCACAAGGCGATGCTGGGCGCGAAAGAGAATTACCGTATGTTCGCGAATGTGATCGAGCTGGATTTTCCGAAGAGCAGACCCCTCGACGATCTCATGAAGTCCTGCACCGCGGCGCGCGGACAGATGATGCTGCAGGCGCAGCCGGAGAACTCCCTCTGGGCGATGAAGCAGAGAAAGCTGACCTACGCAAAGCTGGGTGGGCTGCCACTGGAGGTCAAGACGGGCGTCATCGCCAAGTCCGCCGGCAACGCGCGGTGGAGCTTTTCCGTCTCCTATGTGAACAGTCGGTCTTTCGGATCGCTGGACCCGTATATCGAGGCGCTGTACGTGATCGCGGAGCCGGGCGTGTTCGATATCGGCTGTGAGATCACCTGCATCAACCACAACTTCTTCCTCACGCTCATCCAGTCATTTACGGCGGACAGGTTCATCGACGTCTTCCTCAACGAGCTTTCCTCGGTCGGGATAGAATACGAGGTGATTCGCAAAGAGCCTCTGCGCCTGTGCGGGATAGAGCCGTATGAGAGCTGCTGACGCTGATCGCCGGCAGTGAAAGGATCATCGACCGAAAAGAGTTACAGCCTCGCTCAGCAGCGCACCGCGTGCGCATGAGCGATGGGTAGACGAAAGGGGCTGTGAAGAAATGAAACGAGCGTTTCGATCTTCACAGCCCCTTGTTCTGTCGTCAAGCAGGAAAGGTATGACGGATAGATGACGGAAACGGGACTGTCGCATTAAGACATTCCTAAAAACTAGACCGGGCAGTCCGAAAGGGTAGCCCGGTCAGTGCTTTCATAGTATAATTTAATTGCCAAAAAAACCACACAGAAAGCAAGGTAATTATACAATGATAAGAAACAGAAATCAACTGGTTTTCACCAATAAATTATGAAGTTTTAATCGATGAGAACGATCCGGTATGGAAATTGGTAGAAATATGTGACACATTGGACTACACGCGTCTGTATGATGAATACCTCAGGCATTGGCGTGCGATCGACCCCGTCGTCATGTTTGAAATACCGGTGTTTGCATACATGAACCGTATCTACTCCAGCCGGGGTATTGAAAAGGCTTGCAAGACCGATGTAAGATTTATGTGGCTGTTGCAGGGGGAATCCGCTCCCGATCACGCCACCTTTGCTCGTTTCCAAAATGAGCGGCTGACAGACGTCATAGAAGATTTATTTGTTCAACTGGTCATGAAATTCCACGAACTTGGGGAGATCAAATTCAGAAACGTCTTTATTGACGGTACAAAGATAGAAGCAAACGCAAACAGATATACTTTTGCGGCTATGAACGCTTTGCTCAGATATTGCAGGTGGATGGCAGGCTTTTGCCTCCTTGGATTGTCGCTAACAACGGCTGCCCAAGTGAAGACTGCTGATATTGAGCAGCTGAGAAAAGACATGTATCGTTTGTTTAATAAGCCTGATTCATTACAGCAATACATACAGGTCACCAACCAGCTGATAGAACTCTCAAAGCAATCTAACAACGAAGAATTGCTCTATAAGACATGGTCAAACCAGGCCGTCGTACTCCCTGCACATGGCAAGCGTGAACAAGCTCTGGAAATTGTCAAAGAGATGTCTGAATATGCCCATAAGAACAACAGCAAATACGGCCTTTTTGTCTCAACATACACCAATGCTCAGATATCAAGCGCTCTTATGATGGAGAAACAGGCTGAAGAGTTACTCCTTGAATGTATTAAATATAAAGAACAATATCTGCCGAATCTGAATATCTCTTTCGTTTACCTCGG
>ONAS01000118.1 GCA_900315815.1 uncultured Eubacteriales bacterium | reverse complement strand
CCGCACATTCGCAATTGCGCAGAACGGGTCATGGGCACCGACCGCAGGAAAGCAGATCGCGGAGAAGCTCGCCGCCCTCAAGAACTGCAAGGTCGTCGAGAATATGCTGACGATCAAGAGTGCGCTCCACAGCAAGGATGAGGAAGCCCTCGACGCGTTTGTCGACGCGGTCGCGGAGGCGTAAACGGTTTACGTGCGTGACAGTTCATAAAGTTTCATAGGGAAAATGAAGAGCCTCCGCCGGGATGTTGTTCCGACGGAGGCTTTTTTGAATCTTCAGCAGCGGGTTTCAGTCATCAACTGAGATATGTGCCCTGGCCTTTATGATGCCAGTGCGTTCGCATTTACCCGCTCAATCGTTTACAATACTATTAGATATATCGTTCAGGACAACAAACTGAACAGGAGGAAGATATGAAAAGATTACTTTGCGTATTACTGATTGTCGCTCTTGCGGCTTCCATGCTGACAGTGTTTTCGCTGAACGCTTCCGCCGCGGGCGGTACATTGACCGTCACCTCACAGGGCGAGGTCCTCGGCGAGGTCGAGGTCGGCAACGAGTTCATTTACAACGTCGCCTTCAGCAGCGCGGGCTACACCGTAGCGTCGGGTCAGGGCGTGGTCAACTACGATTCCCGCTACGCTCAGTTCGTTGAATACGGTCCGCTCAAGAGCGACGGCTCTATTAACATGAGTGCCTACAGCTTCCCCCCGCGTATATACAATTCCAGCCTTGCTTCCAATTTTACCGATCAGAATAACGAGATCTTGTTTAATTTTTCAAGGATCTCCGGCGTTGGTACATTCACCGAGGACGATCATTTCTTCAAGGTACGCTTCAAGGCGGTCGCTCCCGGTACGGTCGCTATCTCCTTTAACGCCCAGGCTTTGGCTACGCCGAGTATGCTCCCGCTCATTCGCCGCAACAAGCCGAACCAGCAGCTCGACCCGATCCCCTATATCCTGACGACCGTCGAACCCTCTGTCGGTTATGTCGGCGACGCTGACGGCGATTACAACGTCACCGTCATGGACGCCACCTTCGTCCAGCTTCTGACCGCGGGCGTCGATTCCGCTTATAACCCCATCAACACCGATGTCAATAACGACGGCGCGGTCGATCTTCGCGACGCGCTGGCGATCCTCCGCTACAAGTCGGGCGTCAGTACCGATACACAGATCGGCGAGTGGATCTTCACCTCCGAATCCGATCCCACTTAAAATTTTATCCCCGATCAAAAAAGATCGGCAGTTGCATTTCGAGTTCACCCATTTCGAATCAAACCAACAACTAAGGCGCAGTCGTTTGACTGCGCCCTTACTTTTCTTCAAATTCCGAAAGGTCATACTTTTCGTATGCTTCATCGACCGCGTTTTCCGCGTCGCTTTGCTGTTCCTCTGCTTTGTCCTCATTCGCGGCGGTCTCTTCCTGTTCGTCGGCTTCCTGTTCGTCCGTTTCTTCTTCCTCCGCGCCGTTCGCTTTCAAGGTACGAAACATCAGAAAGCATATTGCGAAGATCGCCGCCGAACCGACGAGCTGAATGATCGGGAACACGACCGTGCCGCCGATGACGATCGACCGTATCAGCGTCACCAGAGAGAATATCACCGCTACGCCCGCAATGCCGACCGCTATCTTGATGATCAATCCACTGTTCTTCACTTTACGCCTCCATGATCCACGGCAGGATCTTCCTGACGTCGCCGTCCATGATCTTGTATCTCGCGCATATCTCGCTTTCGTCCTCGACCTCGGGGCTGATTTCCTGATGGATATACACCCCGTCGATGCCGACGCCCTTCGCTCCCATCATATCGGAGTTTTTATCGTTGCCGACCATCAGACATTCCGTTTTATCCAACTCATATTTTGCCAACAGCTTTTCAAAGAACTGCCGCTGCGGCTTGCACACGCGTTCCTCAGAGCTGATCATGATACCGTCAAAGTAAGAGAGGATCCCTAAGTCCTCCATCTCGGGAATGGTAAAGCTCTCCTGCGCGTTAGAAAGCAGATAAATCTTCTTGCCTGCGCGCTTCAGTCCCTCCAGCAGCTCGATCACACCGTCATACAGCCGTATCATCTGAGTGGAATCCGTGCGGAATCTGCGCGCTGTCTTGCGCAGCAACCTGATATCGGCGCTGACTCCCTTATCGCTGTACAGCCTTCTGAACACCTGTAGCAGATCGATGTCCACATGCTTATAGGTCGGGTGCTTGAGCCGCTCATGTCTTAACGCGCGCTTGACGTATTTGGTATACGCGGTACGCAGCTCGCCCGGGCTGAACGAAGCGCCGCCCGTCGCGAAGCCCTGCACCGCCTTGCGCCAGAAATCGAGCGAAAACTCGTCAGTGCGTATATCGATCAAAGTGCCGTACAGATCAAAAATAATATTCTGATACATTCGCTCAACCCCCGAATCAGATTTTAACGGAACCTCAAAGCCTTGACATCGCCTGTCCGATATGATCACACACGGAAGTGACGATACGCCATTTTACATATATTACTGATATTTTATCAGGTCGCTATCAAAAATTCCATACATTTTTAGAATAAGAAATACCCCCTTTCCTATTAAAATTTTGTGCAAAATCCGATTGATTCCGACCGCGTTCCGCTCACGGCATGATCCCCCTCTCTCACACCGTCTGAAATTCGCTGTGCTCCTGAGGTTTTCGACAGTTCCGCTCCCTTTTATTTGGCCGCTGATTTTTGTTTCAACAGACAAATTACAGGAAAAACTGTCCGCGATCGGT
>ONAS01000119.1 GCA_900315815.1 uncultured Eubacteriales bacterium | reverse complement strand
AACGGCAGATACGAGCCGTAGGTGGCATTGCGCACGGCTGTGCTGACGGACTGAAGGTATGCGCCGAGTTCCGCCTTGCGCTGCGGCTTCACACGGACAGGCGCTGTGTTGACAAACATGCCGATCACGTTGTCCGCCTCGCTGGGGCGCATATTGGTCGGAATGCCGAGAACGACGTCCTCGGAGGCGGTATATTTTCCGAGCACCATCGAAACAGCGGAGAAGATCAGCTCAAACTCCGTCACGCTGAAACGGCGCGCGGTGTTGTCGATGGATTTCAGTTGTTCGTTATCGTAATCAAAGGTGATCTCTCTGTCGGAAAGCGGATGCACCTTGGGGCGCTTGCCCTTGACGGGCATTTCATTGACCGGAACGCCGTCCGCGAACAGTTCATGGTAAAACGCCATGCCGCTTTCATATTTCGCGTTCAGACTGTCGTCGTACAGATCGGACAAGTCGATCTCGGAAGTCGTCACCTCTACCCCGTTCAGACCGTCGATCAGCTCCTTGACAAAGGTCTTGGCGGAGCCGCCGTCAAAGGCGATGTGGTGGATCGCCAAATGGAGGATCACGCTGCCGTCTGCAACGGCATACAAGGTCGGACGGACGGGGATCGCGGCGTTGAGATTGAACGGCTCGGCGTAGCTGTCGATGATGGCGATGACTTCCTCGCGCGAAGCCGCCGTCTTTTCCTCGATCTCAGGCGTTTTGTCGGTCAGGATGCGCACCGGAAGTCCGTTTTCCTCGCCGTAATAGGAGGTGAACGCCTCGTGCGCTTTGAATACCGCCGTCAGGGAATTTTTGACGGATTCCATGTCCGCGCCCTTGATGATGGCGGCGATATTGAGGTTGTAGACCGTCGAGTTCTCGTTGAGCTTCTGCTCTAAATACATACCGCGCTCGGAAGGCGTCAGCGGATAAACCCTGACCTTTTTGTCCTTCTTCACACGTTCCTTTTTGCCCGCCTTCTGGATCAGCAGTCGCTCGATCATGCGCGGCGTTTTGCCGCTGAAAATGTCGGCGGTCGTGATCTTGTAAACGCCGCATTTCTCCGAGACCATGGCGCACTTGATCGAATCGCCGCCGAGGGCGAAGAAATCGTCATCCACACCGACGTTCTCTACGCCGAGAACCGTCTCGAACGCGGAACAGAGCGTCTTTTGCATGTCGGTCTCGGGGGCGATATAATCGTTCTTGAAGGCGCCTGCTTCGGGAGCGATCAGGGCGCTTCTGTCGAGCTTGCCGTTTTGGTTGACGGGCAGCTTGTCGAGCTTGACAAAGAAAGCCGGGATCATATACGGCGGCAGCTTCTGCGCGATGGCTTCCCGGAGATCGTCCGGCTCGACCGGCTGGTTCTCTACGTAATAGGCAACAAGATACACCTGTCCGTACTGGTTCTTGAAGTCCTTGATCGCCGCGTCGTGGATGCCGTCGCTCTGCTTGATGATGGCTTCGATCTCGCCCGGCTCAACGCGCTGACCGTTGATTTTCACCATCCAGTCCTTGCGGTTGAGGTAGATGATATTGCCGTCCTCCGCTCTGCGGACGATATCGCCGGTCCTGAGCAGCTTGGGATAGCCGTCCTGTTCGGCAAAGGGGTTGTCGACAAAGGTTTTGGCGGTCTGCTCCGGCAGATGGAGATAGCCGTCGGCAAAAATGCCGGCAAGGCACAACTCGCCTTCCTCGGCTTCGTTGCCGTTTTCGTCCAGAATATGCGTGCGTACATTGCCGAGAGGCTTGCCGATCGGCGTATTATCATAGGGCTTGTCGATCTTGAAGGCGAGCACCGCCGAAGCGGACTCTGTCTGACCGTAAAAGACGTACAATTCATATTCGTCGCTGTAGGTATTGGAAACGCGCTCGCTGCCGGTGGAGACTATTTTCAGGCAGTTGCCCTTCTGCTTGAATACCTTGAGCATTTTGGGGCTGATAAAGGTGCGGTTGATCTGATTGTCCTCGATAAAATCCGCCAGCAGCACCGGATCGCGCATTGCCTCGTAGGGCATCAGGTAGGCTCTCAGCGCCGCGCATAACGGTGAAAAAATACCCTGAACAGAGGCGACAAAGGTGAACGGCGCGCCTAACGCGACATGTAAGCCCTTCGGCGCGTTGGCGAACTCATTGTAGCGGTTGACCGAGTCCGTGATACTGGCGTGGGAGTGCAGCACGCCCTTCGGCTTTCCGGTAGAGCCGGAGGTATAGATCAGCAGAGACGGATCCTCGAGATTCGGCATGACCGGCTCATCAAGCGGCGCTTCCGCTTCGATACCGCGCAGAAATTTTTCATTGATGACAGCCTTTGCATCGCAGTTGTCGCGGATATACGCCAGGCGTTCCACAGGATATGTCGGCGATAACGGCGCGAAAGCTGCGCCGACCATCCAAACAGCGTACATGGCGGCGATATATTCCTTGTTGCGCGGCAGTTCTATGGTGATAAAGTCGCGGCGCCGGATTCCTGTTCTGCTCAGCTTGCCGGCGATCTTACGGGCAAACGCGTCGAATTGACTGTAGGTGAAACTATTATTCTCACCCTTGTCGACAATAACGGTGAAATCCGGTAACTCTTTGACGTTCTTTTGGATCTGACTGATTAGATCATGCATGGAGATCATCCTTTCTGGCGGTTATTCATATAAATA
>ONAS01000120.1 GCA_900315815.1 uncultured Eubacteriales bacterium | reverse complement strand
CCTCATTCCGCTACGCTCCATTCGGCTTCAAAATCTTTCCTCTATCCACACATCCATTATTTTGGGTGTTTCCCGACTGCACTTTTCTTGACATATTCAAGACTTGATTCAGTGAATGCAAACAAGAAGTGCATTGATCTTCTGATGGGTCATGCTTCCAAGGATGTTGGTGAAAGGGTCTACACCCACAAGACTTTGGATGAATTGAGGGAAACAATAAATTTATTACTTTGAACAAGTAACAGGTTAGTAACACAAAAACCCCTGAAGCCACTTAAAAAGCGACTTCAGGGGTTTTTCTGAAATGTTATACCATATAGATTCTGAAAATACTACCCACTTTCAGAACGTTTGAACCTTTCAGAATCGCAAGGCTTTTGCCTTCTGCACAAAAATCGATGCCATCCGACAGACGGCATCAAAAAGCCGGATACAAGCGTACCCGGCCGGATAGACTCTTCTGTTTACAGCTTGTCTGTGCGGAACAGCTTCATGCTTGCGTAGATCTTCTTCCGTTCAGCGGCTTCTTTGAGCATCTGCCTTGTTCCGGAGGACTTGCGCCTGCCGGTAATCAGCAAGCCGAGATACCTGCCGCCCTCTGCGAGATAGCCGACAGGCAGAAGGATACGGTGCTTATCGATCGTTTTGAAATCGGCGCAGACTCTGCTGTTCAGCGTCCGGAAGCCCTGTGAAAGGACGCCGCCGGAGCTGACGGTGTGCGCATCGCGGTCGGAAATGTACTTGATCTGACGGTAGCGGTTCATATCCTTGGTGCCGAAGTTGCCGCCGCTGAGGATATCCGTCATCAGACCCTCCAGCTGATCCTCCTCGATGCTTTTTTTCTCGATCGCTTCCAGCGCCCACACACGCTTCGGCGCGCCTAGGTACCGGATACCGAGAAGCGTCAGCACCTGCGCAAACCGCCAAAGCCCGAAGTCTCTGAGCTTTTTCTCAAATAACTCGCGGATTTCCGCATCGCTGAGCGACGAAGCAAATACGACCCAGTCGCAGAGATGGCGTAATCCTACGCCCTCACTTGTCAGATGAGAGGCGGTATGCAGCAGCATGATCAGCCCGTGATGGAGCTTGTCGGGGACCATGCAGACTGTCCCCTCACGGTCGACCGGTACGGCGGTTCCGATCGCGCGGTCGAGCTCTGCCCGGATCCTTTCGCCGACCTCTCCCCCGGGAATGCCGTTGACGCTGCGGTGCATCTCCCAGACACTCATGGGCGGGCGCGTGTAAGCAACGTGCTTACTTTCTTCCTCTTCGCCGTGATCGACAACAAAGCCTGCCTGTTCCACGGCCTTTCCGGCGTTATCCAGATCCTCTTCTCTGACAAGGAAATCCACGTCGCCCATACTTCTCAGCGACGGGTCGGGATAGTACAGTGCGGAAGCGAAGCCTTTGAGGACAACATAGGGGATCCCGCTTTCGGTCATCAGTCCGTGCAGCTCGTCATGCTCGGCAAAATTCTGCGTTCCGGCGATCACGTACGTGAAAAGCAGCTCGCTGCACGCGCCGTATTGCCTGTCGGTCAGCAAAGCCTTCAGCTGATCGTTAAGCGCATTGAATAAAAGCGGATACACCGTCTGCGCTTTGCTTTCCTCGATCAGCGGCTTTACATCACCGATGCTCACGGTCGGCATTCTGCCGCCGAACAGCTCTGCGCCGATCGCCCGCAGCAACAGGCTCTGCGTTTCATTCATCCGACGTCTCCCCTTTCCTCATATATGTCTTGATCGTCCGAACCTCCAACAGTATAGCACATCGAAGTCGGCTTGTCACCCAAAAAATCTCAAATGAAACCGATAACGGTCCCGAAGCGTTTCAAGGTATTATCGGTAAAGCTCCGCAAGCTTTCCCAGCGTGGGACCGGTCGGAAACCCGTCAGTCATCCCGGTTCTGTCGATCAGATTACCGTTTTGATCGAGATCCGGATGCACCATGATCTCCGTGTTGTCCGGGATCGCCGTGCCCGCGACATCCGACAGCCGTCCGAAATGCGCCGCGGTCACAAAGCCCTGTTCGCGCCACCATGCGTTCGGGATGCGGTTTTCCGTCATGCGCGGATGTGACGGCGAGTCAAAGGTGCGGTTGAGGCGGATCCTTGGGATATGATTTTCCCGGCATACCCGCGCCGCGATCGGCGCAAGGGGCGCCAGATTGTGGATATAGTGGTGTGAATCGGCGTGCGGGATCACGATCCCCGCCTGCCTGAGCCTCAGCGCTTGAGCAGACAGCTCGCGGTAGATCACCCCCTGCTGTGCGTCATTCAGCGGGTGCGGCTGTTTCAGGTACATCTTATGGAATCTGCCGTCCGATACAAAGTCCGGCAGGCGTTTGATCTCCTCGGTCAGCGGCTCGCCCTCCGTCAGGTTGAAATGGAGCCCGACGCGGTCAGAGAAGCCCTCTTCCCGCATCAGACGGACCGCTTCCCGAAAATACGCGCCGTTCGCCATCATCGAGGTGTGGGTGATCAACTCCTCTGAGAACGCCCGCGCGATCGCCTTGGTACAGCGCTCGTTCATGCCGAAATCATCCCCGTTGATGATCAGTTTGTCCATCTTGCCGCCCCTTTCTC
>ONAS01000121.1 GCA_900315815.1 uncultured Eubacteriales bacterium | reverse complement strand
GACAGCGTCGACGGCGCTTTTGAAGCGGACGATTTCGTTCGTTACGGTTTGGACGAGGAATACGCGATCGTGCCCTGTAACGCCGGCGGTTCTGCTGTTGACTATAACGGCAGCAACGGCAAGGACATCATGCTTTATAGGGCGCATCGCAAGACCAACCAGAGATGGAGGCTCAAGAAGGTCGGCGACTATTACGCCTTCGTGAGCGTATCGAACGGAAAAGTGATCGATGTCCCGAGCGGCAGCACTTCTTCCGGAAAGCAGCTGCAGGGCTATGATTATAATGGAACCGATGCCCAGCTCTGGCGGCTTGAGAGCCTCGGCGACGGCACCTATTGCATCCACAGCAAGCTCGATGATTCTCTTGTCTGGGACGTGTGGGGCGCCACATGGGATAACAACGCGGCTATTGCGCTGAGCGGTCAGAACAGAGCAGACAATCAGCGCTTCCGCTTCGTTCACACATCGACGATAGAGCCGATGTCCGAGTGGGGTGCGAGCCGCCACGACTGCAACGGCTCGAACCGGTCTGTCTGGGACGGTTCTATGTCCTCTGTCAACTGGTATCATAGCCACAGCAACGAGAGAGACCTGTATATCAACAGCGCCGCTGACCTCGGCGGTCTGGTCAGTCTTGTGATGAACAACTATAATATGACAGGCAAGACGATCCACCTGATGTGCGATATCAATCTTGCCGGTATCTCCTGGACGCCGATCGGAAACGCAGATCACCCGTTCCGAGGCAGCTTCAACGGTCACAACCACGCAATCATCGGACTGAGCCACACAAGCGACAATGATGACTGCGGTCTGTTCGGAATGGTATCGGGCGGCAGCATCTGTAACCTTGCGGTAAAAGGAACGATCAAGGCTGATGAACGTGTCGGCGGCATCGTAGGTCGTCTCGAAAGAGGACACATCTGCAACATCTACAGCGAGGTATACATCCAAAACGCGACGGATGACTTTGAGGGCGGTATCGTCGGCACAATCGGATACGGCGGCTTAGTGGATCACTGCACCCAGAACGCCAACGTCAATTCCGATGACCAAGACCCGGAAAGAGGCGGTATCGCCGGCCACAGCGACGGCTGTATCCGCTATTGCGTCAATCATAAAACGGTAAACCATAACTGGGATTGCGGCGGCGGCATCGTCGGCAAGCTCAACGGCGGTATCGTAGAGTTCTGTGCCAACCATGGTGCGGTCGGCGGTGGCGCGGACTCCGAGCGCATCGGCGGCATCGTCGGTGAGATGACCGGCACCGGCGTCATCGTCGGCTGTTACAACGACGGCAAGATTTTCAGTACCAACGACGACTATATCGGCGGCATCTGCGGCAAGGTGGCTAATGATTGGATCGTGATCTGCTGTATCAACGAAGGCAGAGTTTACGGCGATGATCAGATCGGCGGTATCTGCGGCGAAGGCAGACCAATCAAATGCCTGAACATGGGCATCGTGACCGGCGACAGCGAAGTCGGCGCTATCAGCGGAAACGCGAAATCCGATACGCCGTACTGCTATGCGCTGGCATATTCTGCCGCAAATCTCAGCGGCAAAGCCGGTGATCGCGCAAGCTGGGTCACATCATCCGAGATCCTCTCCGGAAAGATTTGCTATGAGCTGAATTATGACCCCGTTACTTACAGCGACTACGGTATCACGGATCCTTTGTCGCAGAATATCGGGTCTGATCCCTATCCGACGTTCGGCTCATCTCAGGTAACGAAGAGCGGCAGCTCTTACTCGAATAACGGTTACTGTGTTACGGTGGAATGTGATCGCAGCTACGGCAGCGTCGAGGGCGTCGGTTCTTATAAGGCGGGAGAAAAGGTCACCCTGACCGCCAAGCCCGTCGCGGGCTGCGTATTTGACCGTTTTGAGGTCATGAGCGCCGAGAACAACGGCCAGTGGACCGGCTTCAACGGTTCAAAATACGATCACCCTGCCGTTAAGTTCAAAACCTATAAAGAAGAAACGATTACATTAACCGATAGTATCAACAAAAGCTACACGGTCAAAGCGGTGTTCAAGGTCTTTGACGACACGCCGGACGATATGAAGGTCACGGTAAAGGTCGAGCTGGAATGCATGGATGACGCGGACGGCTGGAACAGCGATATTCTCCCGGTTGATCTGGTTGATTCCGCCGGAGAGCTGCACCGCTGGGAAGCGAACCGCAACGACCTTGACAAAGTGGGCGAAAAGGCGGATCACACCTTTGATCTGGGAGCAGCAAGCCCCGTTGCGGTGTATGTTACGCCCGATTTCGGCGGCGGTCTGACCTTCCGCGACTACGGACTGAAAGCTCGTATGTGGGTGAACTCAAGCGGAACTGCGATGGAAAGCGACACGGTGACGATCCGTTCATGGCCGTTCGTATCCTCCAAGAACGGCGGCGACTATATGAATATCTCTTTTGAGAATTTCGGCAACTCCACCGTCGGCGGCACTGCCTTCACCACCTGTAAGGAAGCGTGGGAGAAAGGTAAGAGCGACGCCTCGCTGACCATCCGTCTTGAGAGCGCATGGCTGCTCGGCGCCCCGCTGGAGCTGGGCGAAAATCAGA
>ONAS01000122.1 GCA_900315815.1 uncultured Eubacteriales bacterium | reverse complement strand
CTAGTTTTTGCCCTTGAGCGCGGAGATATTGGATTTGAGCTGATCCTCCATCAGCTTGAACACGCGCTTGACATACTCCTCGTTGGCGTTGTCAAAATACGCCGACACCAACGGAAGGGTTTCCAGATCCGCCAGCGCGCCGCCGAAATCAAGGATAAAAATCTGTTCGTCCGTTTCGCGGTAGAGCTTGTGCAGGATCAGGGTGAGCAAGCGGATCAAATTGGATTTTCCGCTCATGGGAGAACCGAACAGCAGGATGTTGGTTTGCAGCAGGTCGACGCGGAAGTCCGGCTGCTCCTGCTTGATGGGGATATCCTGGTGTCCAAGAACACAAATCATATTTTTTTTCACTGCTGCCGGTCACCTCCATTCTGTCAGATCGGGATAAACCGCCTTGAGCGGGTTTTTGAAGATCACCCGCGGATAGCGGAAAATGCTTTCGTTGCGGTTGGCGTCGGTGATCGCCTCGATGGTTCTTACCGCATAGCTGAGCTGGGTATCGTACTCGTTGACATTGCGCGACGCCTGCCGGATACGCGCGTTGTGCTTTGACGACCGGTAGAATTCGCTGTTGAAGCTGCCGCAGGAGGACACCAGACCGGCGCTGACCGGCGGCTCGATTTTTTCATCCTTGTTCGCTCCGGTATAGGCGGACTGGAAGTATACAAACTTGCTGCCCGTTCCGACCAGCAGATACGCCCTGCCGTTGCCGGGCATGGTGGGAGAGGCGGCGTCGGGTCTGCCGTCGAGCATTTCCTTGGACGCCGTGCGGGTCGCCACCTTCAGACAAATGCGCGATTTGGAGTTGATACGGATGTCCTCGGTGATCGCGCCCTCGATGTTCTGGGAAACCAGAATAATATGGAAGCCGAGCGTTCTGCCGACGCGCGCGATGGTGGTGATCTCCGCGATAAAGTCGATATCGTCGCTTTCGCTGCTGAAACGCTTCAGCTCGGTGAATTCGTCAACGACCAGCACCAGATGCGACAGCGAGGTCGGTCTGGTACCGTTCGCACGAAATTCCTCCAAGCGCTTTTTCTGGGTGGGGTTGAGCGCGTTGGGCAGATCCTCGTTCTCCTCGCCGTTCAGTATGCGCGTGACAACCTGCTCCGCACGGATATAGGCGTCTGCGGTATCGACGCCGAAGCTGTTGAGAAGGATTTTGCGGCGCTTGATCTCGGCGTTGAGCACCTCCAAAAAGCGCTTGAGCATATAGACCGCCGAGATACCCTCGCTTTCACCGGCGGTATCGTCCACGACGCCGACGCAGTGCGGCAGGGTGCGGAGGCGGTTGGAGAAGCCGCCGCCCTTCATATCCACCAGCATCAGGTTGAGGTAGGTCGGGGAGTACTTCATGCACAGACCGATGAGGTAGGTGATGATGGTTTCGGACTTACCGGAGCCGGTGGTGCCGGCGACCAGCATATGCGGACCGTCCGCCTTTTCATAGAGATTCAGGTTGACAAGACCGTGCTCGTTTTTGCCGATCGGCACATCCAGATCTCGTGTGACGTCGCTCTTTTTCCAGTTTTCGAGAATGATGTCGCGAATTTTGTTTTCGCTGACCATTTCGGGAGTATAGCCGTACATCTCGAACAGCGTGACCATGGAGGGCACGTTGCCGTTTTCGGCGATACGGCGGTAATAGATCGCACTCAGGCGGCGGTATGCGTCGCTGTAGGCTTTTTTGAGGGCGATACCGCTCGACTGACTTTTGTCGTAAAAGACAAACTCATTGTTGAATTTTATGTAGTCGATCAGGTTTTCAATGTCGCTGGTCACGTTGGCGTTGGTCTGAGAGCCGGATTTGCTCAGGCTGTTCAGCGTTTCGCGCGAGAGCACATTGTAACGGTCGCTCACCTTGGCGTGGGACTGGGTGTTGTCCGTCACCTCGATGATGTTGCCGCAGTAGCGCGGCAGCTGCGCCAAATGGCGGCAGGCAAACACAAAGGTCAGACCGTTTTCGTTGACATACGGTTCTCCCTCGACCGGCGGCGTCGGCAGGTATTTGGAAAAACCGGTTTCCTTGATATTGTAGTCGTGGAACACCACGCAGACGATCTGCGTATAGAGCTCCTTGGTCTGCTTTTCGGATTTTTCCGCGTCGTCATCCGCCTTCTTGACGCGCTCGCCCATAATGGTCTGTAATTTTCCGAAGGCGATACCGGCGCTCTGCTTGTCGAACACAAACTGCGAAGCGTCCTCAAACAGCTCGTTGAGGTGCGGCAAATAGCGGTAGTTGCGGATTTTTTCCTGACGGCGCGCTTCGTTGTCGTCGGGATCAAAAAAGAAAACAAACTGCAGATCCTCCGGCGTGTGGTAATAGGCAAGCTCAAACACCAAATGCTCGATCAGATTGTCGGTGTAGCGACGCTGCGGCTCGATGATGCCCAGCGCGCCGCAGTTCTGCAGATCCAAGACCAGCGGCGGCAGCTCGCCCTCGCGCTCCGCATTGAGGTAGCGGAAGGTTTTGGTGGAAAGATTGTAGGCGAGGTCGGTCAGAAGACCGTCGCGGGTCTGCGGGGGTTGTTTTGCATTTTTCTTTTTGGGCGGAAGGATGATCTC
>ONAS01000123.1 GCA_900315815.1 uncultured Eubacteriales bacterium | reverse complement strand
TAAACGTCAACGCGTTTGATCATCGAATTGATAATCATCTTCTTCGCCTCGATGGACGCGCTGTCGTATAGGCTCGACCATGAAATGATCTCATCATATCTTGCTTTTCGCGCGCATTCTTTGAGAAATTCGGTCTCACTCTGTCCGACTCCTGCAAAATCACTCTCCCCGGTACGAAAAGCATTGACAAAGATGACGCTGTAGGATAGAATTAATTGCATAAACATACACGTAACGGATTATTTACGAGCATCGGAAAGGCTGAGCAATATGAAACAGATCGATATCGTCAACGGACCTCAAGGCGCTTCTCAGATCATCCTCGGATGTATGCGGATGCCGGCGCTGAATACAGATGACGCGGCGAACCTCATACGCACAGCCTATGAGCTGGGGATCAACTTCTTTGATCACGCCACCTGCTACGGCAGGGACGGCGAGGCGGAAACGCGCTTCGGAGACGCGTTTCCCAAAACAGGAATCCGCCGTGAGGACGTCTATATCCAGAGCAAGTGCGGCATCCTTTCCGAAAAGGGTGAGTTCAACTGGTCGAAGGAGACCATTCTTGAAAGCGTCAACGACAGCCTGCGCAGGTTGAAGCTCGATTATCTTGACGCGCTGCTGCTGCACCGTCCCGACCTCTTGTATGAGCCGGAACAGATCGCTGAGGCGTTCGATGAATTGGAGAAGAGCGGCAAGGTGCGCTTTTTCGGTGTGAGCAACGTTCCGACGATGATGCTCGAGGTGTTGAGAAAATATATCCGTCAGCCGCTTGTGTTCAACCAGCTTCAATTTTCGCTGGATCAAAGTCAGCTCATCGATCAGACGCTTTATGTCAACAATCTTACGTCAGAGCGCTCGATCGACCGTGACAACGGCACGCTCGATTACTGCCGTCTGCACGACATCACCGTTCAGGCGTGGTCGCCGCTGCAGAAGGGCTTGTTCCAAGGATGTTTTGTCGATGATCCCGAGCTGCCCGAGCTGAACCGTGTTCTCAGTGAACTCGGCGAGCAGTACGGCGTATCCAAGACCGCGATCGCGATCGCTTGGATCCTGCGCCATCCCGCCAAGATCCAGACGATCGTCGGAACGATGAATACGCATCATCTGAGGGATATCTGCGAGGCGACAAAGGTCGACCTCACCCACAACGAATGGTATCGGCTGTATCTTGCTTCGGGCAAGTATCTGCCGTGAGGTATAACTTAATCTACATTATTTCAGGAGGTTATTGATGGAATTGAAATTTTACAAATGTAAACACTGCGGCAACATCATTGCTGTTGTCAAAGCGAGCGGAGCGCCGATCTCCTGCTGCGGCGAAAAGATGACGGAGATCGTTCCGGGCACTGCTGACGCCGCCGTCGAAAAGCATGTGCCGGTCGTCGAGATCAAAGACGGAAAGGTGATCGTTACGGTCGGTGAGGTCGCTCACCCGATGGCTCCGGAGCATTATATCGAGTGGATCGCGATCAGCACCGATCAGGGCAATCAGCGCAAGATACTGGAGCCCGGCGACAAGCCGATGGCTTGCTTCGCGCTGTGCGACGGCGAAAAATTTGAGGCGGCATACGCCTACTGCAATCTCCACGGACTGTGGAAAAAGTGATCGGATCTGTTGCCGATATCTGAATGATGCCGCCGATCATAACAACGAAATTATATACGTTGTTCGGGTGATTATGCAAAAAAACTATTGACAATGGTTTTTTGTTATGCTATAGTATGAAATAATTTAACACATCAAACCGTTGAAGCGGAGATAACGGCGATGATGCCTGTACAGAGAACCCGCGTTGCTGAGAGTCGGGTCAGAAACAAGTCGTCAAATGGACCGCTGAGGGCGCAGTCAAATGTGACTTTTGTCACAGAGTATGCTGCGACGTTGCAGGCAGACGTCATTTGCCGGGGATATGCTGGTATCCCGCTAAGCGCACAGGTCATGCTGTGAAATCAAGGTGGCACCGCGGATAAGCTGTTATTCGTCCTTGACAGGAGGTTCATTCTGTCAAGGACGTTTTGTGATTTAAGGAGGATTTGTATATGAAGATCAGACCGACTCTCGACGAAGTCAAAGAGCTCGCTTCCTCATCCGAGTACGACGTACTGCCGGTGAGCTGTGAGCTCCTCTCCGACTTCACTACGCCCATCGAAACTATGAGGATACTGAAAAACGTTTCAACACACTGCTATATGCTGGAATCGGCTCAGTCGAACGAAACATGGGGACGGTATACCTTTCTCGGCTTTGAGCCGAAGATGGAGATCACCTGCATAGAAGGGGAAATGAAGCTCGGAAACCTCAAGGTCCGTACCGATGATCCTTCTGCATATCTGCGGCAGATCCTCAGCGAATACAAGAGTCCGCGTTTTGATTATCTGCCTCCCTTCACGGGCGGACTGGTCGGCTATTTTTCCTATGATTATCTCGCCTACAGCGAACCGAGCGTGAAATGTGATGCCGAGGATACCGAGAACTTCAAGGACGTCGATCTAATGCTGTTTGACAAGGTCATCGCCTTCGATCACCTCAGGCAAAAGAT
>ONAS01000124.1 GCA_900315815.1 uncultured Eubacteriales bacterium | reverse complement strand
GTCGGTGCGGAAAGCGTTGACTACAACGATACCGTCGCCAAGGTTTCCATCGTCGGCGCGGGCATGGAGAGCCATGCGGGCGTTGCCGCGAAGATGTTCGAGGCGCTCTACGACAAGCAGATCAACATCCGCATGATCGCCACCTCCGAGATCAAGGTTTCCGTCATCATCGACAAGGCCGACGCGGACAAGGCTGTATCGGCTATCCACGAAAAGTTCTTCCCCGAATCCACAGACTGATCGATCCATCCATACAAATAGCAACGGCGCTGTATACTGCATACAGCGCCGTTTTTTGTGTTTACATTTTTTATACTATTTTCGTCCTTACTAGGCGCCAGCCTAGCGGCGTCCTTCGCCTTGTCTTGCGAAAACCATCCTCAATAATAATTGTCTTCTTTCTATTGAAAACTAGTATTATTACTCCAGATCGTAGTCCGAATCGTCGCCGGACGTATCGTAAATACAGTTGTGCTTGTTCATGCGGTGTCCCATGAACAGACCGATGGCGTCCAGCACCGACTGCACGATCAGCGAAATGCCCAGCACGATGCCGAGGACCTTCAGCGCCTGGGTGCAGTAAATCAGCATCACGACGCCGAGTGCAACGGAGATCAGTCCGCTGACCGCGACGACCGCGGAAACAGCGGCTCCCTGCTTTTTCACCGAGAAGTAGTGTGCGATTTTCAGCACGCCGTTGACAATGATCACAGCTCCGTAGAAGATCGCGCACAGGGTGCTGCCCGCCTCGACGATCATCTGCGCGCCGATGGCAAGCACCAGACCGATGATGAACGCCACGACCGCCGTGAAAATCGGCGCGAGGCTTGCTTCACCGTCCTTGCGGTCGATCAAGTAACGGATCACCATCACGACAGCCAGCACGATCAGTCCGACGCCGGCGATGCGGAAGATGACCTCGGTCAGCCGTACCGCATCGATGATGAGCATGACGCCCAGCGCAATGCCGAGCAGAATCATCAGAATCATGGGCAGATTCTTTTTCAATGTTTTCACCGGAATCCTCCTCTTGTATTTATTTTTCTGTTACAGAATTATTGAGGAAGCGCATTCTTATCATACAGCTCCGCCGTCTGGGTGATACTCTCCTCGTCGAAGTCCTTTGTCAGCTTGTAGGGCTTGGTCAGGTCATCGCCCTTGAAGAGATATCCCTGCGGCGAAAGGCTGTACTCGGCGATCAGCTTTTCCTGATAATCATAGAACTTGAAGTGGTAAAGCGTCTCCGCGAGAAGCTCCTCTGCCTTGACCTCGTCGGTCTCGGTGAACTCGGCGCTGTCGTACAGATCGACAAGCACCACGACGCCCTTGCGCTTGATGATATCGAATTTGGGTTCAGCGTTCGCCTCTGTCGCGACCGTGATGTGCTTCACGCTGCCGGTATCAATACGGTCGAGCTTTTGGGTGCTGCCGCAGGCGGTCAGCATGAGGACTGCCGCAGCGGCGACCAGGATCATACAAAGAATTCTTTTCATATTTCCCTCCGGAAGCGCGATCATTCAAAATCGAAATCGTCACGATATCTGTCCTTGAAGATGTCAAAAACAGCCTGCAGGGTCTCCTCGTCATCGACGCCGGAGTAGATCTCATCCTCATCGTTGAGCGAATCCACGCGCAGGATCATGACCTCGCTCTGCTCCTCTTCCTCTACGGGGAGCAGAATGATATACTCTTCTCCCTCATACTCGACGGTATCGAGAAACTCAAAATCCTTTTCATTACCGAGGTCATCCTCCAGCGTGATGATTTCCGCCTCGTACTCCTCTGCAAAATCTTCATTGTTCAGCATAGTATACCTCCTGAATATCATATATGTATATAGTACACCGATACACAGAAAAATGCAAGATTTATTTGCGTACATCACACAGGGACATGTCCCCTTTCCTCTCAGCGCCCATCAACGGCAAAAATCCCGCCGGGAAAACCCGACGGGATCGATAGCGTTATTTCAAAGAGTGAATTACTCGTTGATCGCGATAACAGCACCGGAACCTACGGTACGGCCACCCTCACGGATAGCGAAACGCAGACCGACTTCGATAGCGATAGGAGTGATCAGCTCAACGTCCATCTCGACGTTGTCGCCGGGCATGCACATCTCGGTGCCCTCGGGCAGAGAAATGGTACCGGTAACGTCAGTGGTTCTGAAATAGAACTGGGGACGATAGTTGTTGAAGAACGGAGTATGACGGCCGCCCTCGTCCTTGGTCAGAACGTAAACCTGGCCGCGGAACTTGGTGTGGGGATGAATGGTGTTGGGCTTAGCAAGAACCTGACCTCTTTCGATCTCGGTTCTCTGAACGCCGCGGAGCAGAACGCCTACGTTATCGCCGGCCTCAGCATAGTCCAGAGTCTTTCTGAACATTTCCAGACCGGTAACGACGACCTTGCGCTTCTCTTCCTTCAGACCGACGATCTCAACTTCCTCAGAAGTGCGGATCTGGCCTCTCTCAACTCTACCGGTAGCAACGGTGCCGCGGCCGGTGATGGTGAATACGTCCTCAACAGGCATCAGGAAGGGCAGGTCAGCCTTTCTCTCGGGAGTGGGGATGAATTCGTCAACAGCGTCCATCAGCTCGTGGATGCAAGCATACTCGGGAGCGTTGGGGTCGGTGGAGGTGGAGGTCAGAGCGATATAAGCAGAACCCTTGATGATGGGGGTGTCGTCGCCCGGGAACTCGTACTCGTTCAGCAGGTCACGGATCTCCATCTCAACCAGCTCGAGCAGCTCTTCGTCGTCAACCTGGTCGGTCTTGTTCATGAATACTACGATATAGGGAACGCCAACCTGACGGGAGAGCAGGATGTGCTCACGGGTCTGGGGCATAGGACCGTCAGCAGCGGA
>ONAS01000125.1 GCA_900315815.1 uncultured Eubacteriales bacterium | reverse complement strand
ACGTCGGGCACACAGTCGTAGTTGACCGTGTAGTTGACATAGACCGTGATCTTCTTTGCGGCGGCAATATAGGCGGAATCCCATCCGCCCTGGTTGCCGTATTCCAGACGGTTCTTATAATCGTAGATCGAGCTTGCGAGCCCGGAAATGTAGGTGTCTTTCGTGACTGTCTCGCCTGAGCGGCTCTCGACCTTGAAATTGACGTTTCTGAGATCATAGCCCTTCACGGTGTTCGGCACTACGAACATGCCGTCATACTGAAAACCGCGCGCCATCCACATGGTTCCGGACGCCCCGCTGAAATCGCACTGCGTCACATATGACCGGTCGCCGGTCAGATTGGCGTAGTAATCGCCGGCGCTGCTTGCGATGTCAAAGCACATTGTCTTGATGTAATCCGTATCGTAATAGGACGGACTTGTCGGATAGCGCTCTATCTTAGCGGAAAGGTCGCCGCCGGCGTCTCTGACATAAGTGCCGTCCTCCGTGACGATCTGCTGACGGATCTCCACGGGCATATAGGTATACATCGGCGTGAAAATGACATTCATGCCGTTTGCGGGGACGTTCAGCTTGAAGGTGATCGTCTCGCAGGTACCGTACGTATCCGCGACGTCGCTGAATGAATAATCGGTGACATAGCAGTCCAGCGCTGCCGGATCGGTCTCGATCGGGATCAGGGTATCGCGGAAGATCCTGAATCTCGCGTAGACACTGCTTGTCGACGGATCGAACAAGGTATAGACGAGGTTGGTGTTGTAGACCGCCGACTGACCGGAATTATCGCCGCCGACGGTGACGGTGACGATCTCGTCCCCCGCGCTCTCATACGACAGGTTCTCGATGTAGCTGGCGGTCGAGGTGACGTCCTGCGTGGACGCCGTCGAACTGCCGAACTTGCCGGTGAGCGTGGTTTTCGGCTTGAAGCCGGTGTCCGCGCCGGTAACGCCTGTTCCGATACTCCATGAGAAATATCGGGAGGTCTCCCCTTCTCCGGTCGCCGCGCCCGCCTGAGCGCCGACCGCGGCAGGAGCGGGCTTCGGCTTCTGCGCGAAGAATACGTCGCCGCCGACAGAGACCGCGAACACCGTCGTCGCAAGCAGCGTGACGAATATCAGCGCCAACAGGCCGATAAACACAAACCGCTCGCCTTTGGATCTGACGATTTTCTGTTTCATTCTGTTCCCTCACTTTTCTTTTCTGTGTGTGACTCTGTGTGTATGTGACGCTTCCGAAACGGTCAAATTCGGAGATATTCACATAATACACCTATTTTCCGTATGATTTTACCATAATCCCGAATATGATACTACCTACTTTCAGATTTTTTGCACCCTTCAGAGCGGCTGTGAGGGACTTTTTTCAACGCTCTGCGCCGGAGCTTCCATATCTCTTTGTCGTCCCGAAAATCAAGCACTTTATCCTTGATATATATCAAAAGAAAACGCCATGGCTTTACCGATATTTTTCCAACACTCATATTTCATCCTCAAAGTTCGGTTCTGTACAGCAAAAACGGCGCGCGGAAGCGGTTGTCGTACCGGGCGAGCGGATACAACTGTGCATCGTTTCCGCTGACAGAAAGTAAATAGGTGAATCCCTCGTCAAACAGAAAACGTTCTCCGTCAAATATCCTGACGATATAGTCCGATCCTTTGACGATCCCGCCGTCCGGCAGGATCAATCTGTCCTTATCCCAGACCAAACCGTCTTTGCTCGGGATATTTACCTTTTCGCTGTCATCCGGCAGAGGTTTGAAGGATACCGTCTCGCCGTCAAGCCCGACGATGATTTCCTCGCCCCATGCCTTGATACGCGGATCGCCTTCTTTGAGATCCTCGCGCGTCATGCGCGGTCTGTCGAGAAGCTTTTCATGTATCTCGGGCAGATAGTGCGCGACATACGAAGGCAGTCGGTCGCCGTATCGGTCGATCAATCGCTGTACGCTTTTGCGGTCGTTCCACTCGGCATAAAGCAAAATATCCGTCGGTTCGCGGAGCATCTCCTGCATACCGACGCCGCCGTACGACTGCGCCGTTTTGTCTTTATTCAGATAGCGGTACAAAAGATTAAAGTTGTATTTAAAGGGAAAGCCCTTGATATGTGTAAAAACCAGTTTGTCAAATATGATCGAAGCTGCTTGCCACTTCCCGCAGTCAATCAACCGCAGGGCGTGATTGTTATCGTAAAACGCATCACTGTCTGCATAGTGATAGATGAAATCAGTTGGGATCCCGAGTTCAGACAACAAATGTTCATAATCGGGCATCATGATCGGAAGATCGGGATGATAACCGGCCAGCGCAGCACAAACGACCTTTTTGAGCTGCTCCCTCATTTCCGCTTTGAAAGACGGAATATAATCCAAGAAGTGCTCATCCGCTTCTGACGGTGTATCCCATAGCTTTTTACCGGCATACATCTCGAGAATCATCAGTGCCCAACGGCTGATGATCTCGTTTTTCTTTTCGGAAGCAT
>ONAS01000135.1 GCA_900315815.1 uncultured Eubacteriales bacterium | reverse complement strand
CAACTACGACAACGATAACTACAGCCGCTTCAATGTCTATGTGGGCGGCGGCGTCGGTTTCCAGGCTGGAGCATTCCAGGTTACGGCCGGTTATGACTATGGCATGACGGATTTGTACAAGAGCGATAACGTCGAGGCGCACCGCTCCAACATCAAGGTCGGCGTCGGCTCTTGCCTCGTCAAATACTTCTGCCTCGACCTCAGCCATGTAACGCTGGATCACGGTAGCGTCGATTATCGAAACGCTGCCGTCGCAGTCGGCGTCGCCGAGCAGGGGCAGATCGGACGGGGACATTTCTTCAAACACATCTGCTATATGATCGCCGAGTACAGCTATCATCCTGTCGGCGATCTCAACGTGCTGTTCAGCCGACGGATGAGGATCAAGGCTCTGATCGTTGCTGATATCGTACACGTCAACGAAGGCGCAGTCCTTCTCGGCGGCGATCTCCTGCAGATTTACATTGAGCAGCTTGATCGCCTGATCGCTGAACTTGCCGAGCGTCATATACTGAAGCGGATATGAGAGCTCATCGGAAAGTATGGTTTTGAGGTCTTTGGGATTGCCCATCATAGCGTTAACGATGAGCTGGAATATAAGGCGTCCGGAAACGCTGGCGAAGTCGTATCTCTGTCCGTTATATTCGAGCGAATTGCCGTAGGGGTTGAAGTAGTTGAGCACGACGATCTCAACGTCGCTGTTGATATCGCGGATCTCGTCGATGATCTCTCTGACATGAACAGAAACAGAGTCGACATAAGCGGCGATCTTGTTATAAAAACCGGTCATGGTATTTATCGCGTCGCTGATCGTAGCGACAGTGATCTCGCCGTCATAGTATCTTATCACTGCACTTCCGAAAGCGATCGCCTGCTCAGGGCTCATGCCTGCCATCAACATCGAAAGAGTTGTGGCGAAAGCGACTATGATGATGTTGTCGCTGGACGCCAGCTCCATCATACCGTTGAGCATTATATCATTAGCGCCGATCATAATGCTTATCATATCGGCTTCCTCAAGATAAGGCATCATGATATCGTGATAGTTTATCAGAGGTGAAGGTGAGTCATCAGTTATATAATACTTTAAGCTGTCATTCATTACCTGGCTGACATAGCCGGGCGTCGTAAGGAGCGCCGCGATATCCTCTGAGGTATAGCCGCAGAGGGAAAGATTGGTAGTTTTAGCGGAAATATTCTTGCCTTCTGCCATCTGGGCAAGATATCTTCCGAAAACAGCGGGATAAGCTCCCTCGATAGGATTGTCGATGAGCTCCTGTGTGAGGATCATAGTGGGATCCATCATCTGTGAAGTTCCGCTCAGGCCGAAGCCGGCGGAAACACTGTCGCCGAGAGCAACGTATTTGAACGACGCTTCCTCAGCCTGTTCTTCAGCGCTGAACGCAGCCGTACAGCATCCGAAGATCAACAAAACCGACAAAATCAAGCTAATAATTTTTTTCATATAAAAACCTCCATAAATTAATAGCTCTTTTATAATACCACAAAACAAAAAGTTTTACAACTGTTTTGAGTGTGATCGTTAAAAGGTCGTTGCGGGGTAGTTGACACGCGTGTCGAGCCGTGGCGATATCAGCAGATCAGTTTCCCGTCCCCTGCAAGCCAATCTCCTCAGCGTGGGGACGCATACCGTCGATGCAGATCCCGGCGACGTCCCTGACATCCATGCCCAGAAGCTCACAGCCCTTTTTGATCAGCTCGCGGTCGCACTTGGCGGCGAATTTCTTGTCCTTGAACTTCTTCATGAAGCTCTTGGTGTTCAGGTCGGTGATGCCGTTCGGGCGCATCCTCGCGGCGGCTTGGATGATGCCCGTCAGCTCGTCTACGGCGAAAAGGCTCTTTTCCATATCCGTCAGCGGTTCGACGTCGGTGCAGATACCCCAGCCGTGGCTGAGGATCGCGCGGACGTCTTCGGGATCGACGCCCTGTGAGAGCAGTTCCTTTTCGGTATGCTGTAAATGCTCCTCGGGGAACTTTTCATAGTCGTAATCGTGCAGATAACCGACCGCCATCCAGTGCTCTTCATCCGCGCCGAAGTGACGCGCCATC
>ONAS01000126.1 GCA_900315815.1 uncultured Eubacteriales bacterium | reverse complement strand
TCGATCGTCATCAAATACTTTCTTTGCTATGTGCGGAGTTTTGTATGCGCTGTCTGCTGTGATCGTTTTTACTTCGGGATGCTTCTCTACTACTTTGTCATATACATCATCAAATGCTACGCTGTCGTGTACATTTCCGGGGGTTACCTCCGTTTCCAATACAAAGCCGTTCTTGTCGCAGGCGGTATGTGCTTCATAAGCAAACTGCTTTTTATGCTCTCCCTTTACGAATAATCCGCTCTCAGGATCGGTGGTGCTTTTAGTTGTCTCTTTTGTTTTCTTCTTTGCTTCTTTCTTGCGCCTTTTCAGTTTCTTCTTTGAAGTATTATCTCTTTTCTTCTTAGACTTTGAAGGTGTATTGTCGTTGTTGTCGTTATCTTCGTCAGTACTAAACGGCTTCTTCCCGTGTGCTTCTCTGTCCTCGTTGATCTCTTCGAGAAGCTCGTCAGCATATCTCTTTGCGGCGATCGGCACTTCTTCCTTGATCTTTTTCTTAGTGTTGGCGTTTGCCTTGATGTGCGTACCGTCTATGAATACCGCTTCTGTGTTCAGATAACCTGCCTCCGCTATCTCGTCAAGTATCCAATAGAATACCTTGTCTACCGTTTCTCTGTTGAATCTTTTCCTGAAATTGTAACTCAATGTGGAAAAGTGCGGCGTCTCATCGTGCAGGCTGTATCCCAAGAACCATCGGTAAGCTACATTCATACTAACTTCTTTGGCTACTCGTCTGAGCGAGGTGATTCCATAGAGATGTTGGATCAGTACCATCTTGAACAATATGACTGGGTCGATGCTTGGTCTGCCGTTATCTTCATGTTATTTACGTTCTTTTCCAACATTCTCATCACCGTATCTATTATACCATAGATACAACAAAAAGCCCAGCATAAGCTGGACTTTTTCGACAAGCTGAAAAGCCGCTTCAAGGAGAAGCGGCTTTTTCAGCGTCTTTTTTCTTGTTTTTTCTTTGGGAGAGCTTATGCTTGATATAGAGGTACCCTTTGCGGATACCGAAATAATTGTAGAACTGCTCGCGGTAAATATAGTTGAGCTGAACGCCGTACAGCAGGAGCATCATGACAAAGTAGACCCACAAAAGCACCAGCACGACGGTACCCAGTCCGCCGTAAACGGTCGAGGTGAAATGCTCGCTGTAGAATTCGACGCCCCACGACAGCACCGACCACGCGATCGCGGTGAACAGCATGCCCGGCAGCAGCACGCGGAATTTGATATAGCGCTTGTCCTCGACCTTGCGCCGGAGATACAGCTTGAGAGTGACGGTCAGGAACAGCGCCATGACGGCCGTTGTGATCACATATCTCAGGCCGTAGAGCATCTCCGTCGAGAATGGAATGCTTTCCGTCGCCGTCCCGATATAGCTGGTGACATAGGCGTTGAGGACCAGGATGCCGAGCGTAAGCGCGATCATCAGCAGCATGACAAAGGTATATCCCATCGCGAATACGCGGCGGAATATCCACATATGTTTGGCGGGCAGCCGGTAAATGCGCGAGATACCGTCGGTGATGATGTACATGCCCTTTCCCGCCGACCACAGCGCAAGGATGATGGTGATGGGCAGCGCGGCGCTGCGGGAGCTGTTGATTTTGTACATAATGCCGCTCATCTCGCGGGCGAAGCTGCCCAGCGTCTCTTCAGCGGTCTTGGCGTTCTGTGTGGCTTTGGCGGCGGCGGACACCATCGCGGCGTCCTCCTGGCTGCCTTTGACGAACAGCGACATGATCAGAAAGACGAAGACGACCAGCGGGACGATGGAGATGATGACAAAGAACGCCGATTGACCCGACAGCGCCGGTATGTTGTCCTCGGTGCATTTCTGCAGGAACCGTCTGACATGCCGTACGATGACGTTTGTCTCATAAAAGCGGACAAAGGGAGCCGCGATCTGTTTGAACCTTCTGACGAGCGCGTTATCCGGCTTCTTTTTCTCCGGGCGCTCCTGCTCTTTATTCTTCTCTTTTTTGCGGGCCAATCCATCACATCCTTGATGCGGACTTTTCTCTATTCTATACCAAATCACGGATGAAATCAATAGCGAATGAAATATTGACGAATCCGCGGCGAAGTGGTAGAATATCCCCAAATGATTGTAGGAGGTACTATCATGTTCAATGCAGAAAAAGTCAGGAACGATTGCGTTCAGTGGATCAGAGATTTCTTTGAGGAAAACGGAAAGGGCTGCAACGCCGTAATCGGGATCTCCGGCGGCAAGGACAGCTCCATCGTCGCCGCTCTGTGCGTTGAGGCGCTCGGCAGGGACCGCGTCATCGGCGTGCTGATGCCCAACGGCGAGCAGGCGGATATCGACATGGCAAAGCTGCTGGTGGATACCCTCGGCATCCGTCACTATATCATCAACATCAAGGACGCGGTGGACGGCGTGCTCAATCAGCTCCCGTTCGAGATCACCGATCAGACCAGACAGAACCTGCCTCCGCGCATCCGCATGTCGACCCTTTACGCGGTTTCGCAGAGCCACAACGGCAGAGTCGCGAACACCTGCAACCTCTCCGAGGACTGGGTCGGCTACTCGACCCGTTACGGCGACAGCGTGGGTGATTTCAGCCCCTGCTCTCATCTGACCGTTCAGGAGATGAAGGCGATCGGCAGACTGCTGGGACTTCCCGCCGTACTGGTGGACAAGGTCCCGATCGACGGACTGTGCGGCAAGACCGACGAGGACAATCTGGGCTTCACCTATGCCGAGCTGGATCGGTATATCCGCGAGGGCGTCATCGACGATCCCGACAAAAAAGCAAAGATCGACCGCATGCACCGCATGAACCTCTTCAAATTACAGCTGATGCCCGCCTTTGAGCCGGAGATCTGAAACGAGCTTTTACCATGAAGCTGGAACCGATCATCGTATCGTTACTCGATACCGACCTGTACAAGTTCAATATGGATCAGGTCATTTTCCACAAGCACACCGACCTTTGCGGTCAGTATTATTTCAAGTGCCGCAACAAGGACATCGTTTTCACCGAGGAAATGGTGGAGGAGATCAACGCCCAGGTCGATCACCTCTGCACCCTCCGCTTCACCAAGCCGGAGCTGAACTATATGCGTTCCATCCGCTTCATCAAGAACGACTATGTCGAATTCCTGCGCATCTGGCGCCCGATCCGCGACTATGTGTCGGTCGGACGCACCCCCGAGGGCGAGCTGCAGGTCGTGGTGGACGGACCGCTCTTCTCGGCGATGCAGTTCGAGATCTACCTGCTGGAGATCATCAACGAGGTCTATTTCCGCATGGCGTATGATTAC
>ONAS01000127.1 GCA_900315815.1 uncultured Eubacteriales bacterium | reverse complement strand
GTCTGCGATCTTGGCATGCCCAGCGAGCGCATCTACCAGCAGGTGGACGAGGCGATCGGAGACGGGGGATACCTCACCACGGTGGTGGTTTGGGAGTGAGCGCGGAGAGCATCGAGGTCATTTCGTTCACCGACAGGGGAGACCAGACCGCCATGCGCGTGGCCGCCGCGCTTGCAGGATATGGGGTGCGCGTGGCCTGTGGGCATGGAGCCGACAAGCAGGATCTCGCCGTCTCGGATCCCCGCACGGTCGGCATAGCTGTGCCGCACGACGGTTTTGATTTGTACGGACACAGTGTACCTCCTTGAAAGTCATGATGAAGAATCCGGGAAAACAAAAGGGCGGTCAGTTAACTGCCCGCCTTGAATCCTTTTGTTATTGAACCGCTAAGCGATTATCAGTCTTCTTCCTTGGCGATGACCTGTCTGCCGTTGTATGTGCCGCAGTTCAGGCATACCTTATGGGGAGCCTTGTACTCGCCGCATTCGGGGCAGATAGAAAGCGCCGGGGTCTGGAGCTTCCACTCATTGGATCTTCTCTTCATCTTTCTGGCGTGTGAATGTTTTCTAGCCGGTACAGCCATGCTGAAACCCTCCTATCTCAAATAAAGTATGATGTTATTTCAATAATTCTTTGAGCGCTTCGAGCCGCGGGTCGATCTCCTTCTTATCACAGTTACAGTCGCCTAAGTTAAGATTATGTCCACATTTTTGACAGAGACCTTGACAGTCTCCCCTGCAAAGAAACTTGGACGGTAACTCGAGTAAAATATCGGAACGCGTCAGCTCGTCCAGATCCAGTATCAGATCCGGTGTTTCAATATAATCGTCGTTATACTCCTCCTCCAGGCTTTCGATCAGCTTGTGAGCAAAGGTATAAGAGAATGCCCGCTCGACAGGGGTCATGCATCGGTCACAGTTCGTGCTGTATACAAAATCAGCCTTGATGGTAACGGTGACGATGCCCGCCTTGTTTTCGACATGCGCATTGACGTCTACCGGCGAAGTGAATGGATGTTCGCCGCCGATGTCAATGTCATTCATCGCGAGCTGATAAGCCGCGTCCTTCACCGCGCCGTCGGATACAAAAAGCTCTCTGAGATCTAACAGCATGACTACCTCCGCAGACTTAACCATATTAAAACGCTACTTTGTATTATATATAATCAAGCAAAAATTGTCAAGTGAAAATAACAGAAAATCCGTGAGTTTTTTTGTCTGGTTTGACGAATGAATCCCGCTCCGCCTCTTCCCCGTTTTCGGCGGTGATGATGCGTGGGAATCGGGCCGTCACAGCGACTCGCGCTTTGTCACGATCCTTTTATTCTCGATGGATACGATCTTGTCGCAGATCTGTTCCGCGGCTTTCTTATGGGAAATGATGATGCAGGTGACATCACGCTGCGCTCTGAGATTCTTGAGCAGCTGCTCCTCGGTCGCTTCATCCAACGCGGAGGTCGCTTCGTCCAGCAGAAGCACCGGCGCCTTGGAGAGGATCGCCCTCGCGATCGCGATGCGCTGTACCTGCCCCTCGCTGAGTCCGCCGCCGCGTTCCGCGATCACTGTATCCAGCCCCTTGGGCAGGTCGGCGATAAAATCACTCGCGCAGGCGATCTCGGCGGCCTTCAGGATGTCCTCATCGGTCGCGTCGGGAGCGACGAAGGCGACATTTTCACGAAGCGTGCCGGATAACAGGAAATTGCCCTGCGGCACATAGGAAAACATCCTGCGGGTGCTTCTGTCGACGGGATAATCCTTTGCGTCGGTACGGATCATGATGGTACCCTCCAGCGGCTGATAAACGCTGAGCAGCAGCTTGATCAGCGTGCTTTTGCCGATACCGGAGATACCCTCGATCGCGACGAATTCGCCCTTTTTCACCGTCAGAGAGGTGTTTTCCAGCACCTTGTCGCGGTCAAAGGCAAAGGTCAGATTCTCAAAGCGGATCTCGCGCATATCACGGTAGAGCCGATCGACGTCCAGTCCGCTGTTGATGATCTCTTCATCGGGCAGATCCTCTATCTCCATGATGCGTTCCGCAGAAGCAAGCGCGGTGAAATAGGTCGGGAAAATGCTGGACATACCCTGGATCGGTGCGCGGATCTGTCCCACCAGCGTGATGATCTGCGTCAAAACGCCGTAGGAGATCAGACCGTAATACAGCATATAGGCGCCCCAGCCGAGTCCCCAAACGAACGCGAGCGAGAACACCGCCGACATCGCGGTACCGGTACATAAGGAAAAGATATTGCGCTTGCGCTTTGCCGCGTAATTCTCCTGCTGGAGATCGTCGGCAGTCGCGGACATCTTGTCCTGCGCGTCAAAGGTCTTGATCATCAGCAGCGACGAAAGGCCCTCCTGCATAAAGGAGCGCACCTTGCCGT
>ONAS01000128.1 GCA_900315815.1 uncultured Eubacteriales bacterium | reverse complement strand
ACAACCTTTATAACAAGAATCTTGATCTGATCAATATCTACGCCGCGTCCGAAAGCGGCTTTGCGGTCGGCGTTTTCAAGATTGACAGGGAGTACGAGACCTGCCCGATCGGCAAGCCCGAGATCGACGTCAAGATCACACTTATCACCGAGGACGGAACCGAGGCGGAGGACGGCGAAATCGGCGAGCTTTGCTTCGAGAATCCCTACGTCCGCGGCTATATAAATCTTCCGGAGGAAACCGCAAAGGCGTTTGTCAACGGTGTTTACCATACGGGAGACCTCGCCCGCAAGGAAGCCGACGGCAATTATGTGCTGCTCGGACGTACCGGCGATATGATCAAAATCAACGGTAACCGTATCGAGCCTGCCGAGATCGAAGCCTCCGTCAAGCAGGTGCTAGGCATTGACTGGGCGGCTGCACGCGGCTTTGAGGAGGGCGGAAAGAGCTATCTCTGCGCCTACTATACCGCAGATGTTGAGGTTGATACCGCTAAAATGCGCGAGGAACTGTCAAAGCGCCTGCCTTACTATATGATTCCCGCGTATTACATCAAGATCGACAAGGTGCCGCTCAAGCCCAACGGCAAGATGGACAGAAAAGCTCTGCCTAAGCCCGACACCTCAGACTTCAAGACAAACTATGCCGCGCCTGAGAACGAAATCCAGAAGAAGCTCTGTAACGCTATGGAAAAGGTTCTCAAGCTCGATCAGGTCGGCATTAACGACGATTTCTATGAGCTGGGCGGCGATTCGCTTGGTTCGATCAGAGTAATCACCGAGAGCGATTTGCCCGGACTGACCGCCGGCGAAATTTTCCGCGGCAGAACGCCGAAGAATATCGCTGCGCTTTATGAGGAGAACCACGCAAACGATGACGGCGAAGCTCCCGAGCTTAAAAACTCGCGCGCTATGGAGGTCGATCATCCGCTCACGACCGAGCAGCTTTATATGGTCGACTACCAGCTCTACACCCCGAAATCCACAATGTACAATCTGTTCTCAATGCTCAAGATTGATAAGGATATGTTTGATATGCAGAAGATGGCTGACGCGATGCACACCGCTATCCGCAACCATTCGGCTCTGCTTACCACCTTCCATTTCAACGACGACGGAGAGATTGTTCAGCGCTATACTCCCGACGTACTTCAGGATATCCGAGTTGAAAAGATCAGCGAATTTGAGTTTTCGACCCTCAAGGATAATCTTGTTCAGCCGTTCAAGATGATCGGCGGCTGTCTGCACCGCTGCCGTGTGTTCGAAACCGAAAAGAGCGGATATGTTTTCTTTGACGTTCACCACACACTGTTTGACGGAACCTCGCTCAAGGTATTTATGGGTAATGTCGGCAAGGCGTATATGGGTATGCAGCCCGAACCGGATCTCTATTATCTCTTCCTGCAAAACCGCGAGGACGCCGTTGGTACCGACTTCTATGAGGAAAGCCGCAAATACTTTGAGAAGCTTTTCGAGGGCGTGAAATGGAGCAGCTATCCCAAGGTTGACCATGAATCCCGCGAGAACGAGATGGGCGAGCTGTTTGCTCCTCTGGGAATTGAGCAGCCGCAGATGAAGGCGGTAGAGCGTCAGTACAAAGTCAGCCGCAATGAATTCTTTATTACCGCGGCAGTTCTTTCTATCGCGATTTATAACAAAGAAAACGATATCAAGATTTCGTGGATCTATAACGGCAGAGAAGATATGACTGCGATGAATACCGTAGGTCTGCTGTTCCGCGATCTGCCTATCGGTGTCCGTCTTAAGGACGAAATGACCCTGCGCGAGCTGTTCGCTGAGGTTCACAAGCAGGTTCAGAAGGGTATTGAGCACAGCTGCTATCCATATGTTGATATTCATAATCAGGTGGGCGGCAATGAAGCTGCATATCTGCTCTATCAGCGCGATATCCGCGATATGGGCGGTCTTGAAGGAATGAACATCGATACCATCGATATCCGTCAGAATCAGGCTGCGTCACAGACGATTCTCGACATGGAGATTCTCGACGGCGCAGACGGTCTTATTCTGATGATCGACTACACTGCAAGCCTTTATGACGACGAGAGCATAAACTCCTTTAAGGATACATATCTCAGAGTGGCTCAGGGTCTTGTAACCCACAACTCTCAGAAGGATGTAACGATCGGTGAAATCCGCAGGAAATATACAAACAAGAAGAACTTCTTTGAAACCTTTGCCGGTATTTTCAGGAGAAAGAAATGAATTTAAGCAGAAAAAACGATGCCAAAATAATTATTCGTCACCGCTACGGCGTTAATCAGCGCATTACGGGCGAATATGATGAGGAATTAGCCGTCAAATGCCGCAACGGAGTTTTTGTCGGCGGAA
>ONAS01000132.1 GCA_900315815.1 uncultured Eubacteriales bacterium | reverse complement strand
CTCGCGGTCGCGGATCTTCTGATTGATGACGCGGAGCGCCTCGGCGGTCTTTGCCGCGATCACGATGCCCCCGGTGTTGCGGTCGATGCGGTTGCACAGGGCGGGGGTGAAGGTGTTCTCCCGTTCGGGATCGTATTCGCCCTTCTCGTACAGGTATCTCAGCACCCTGAGGTTCAGCGTGTCTGTGTCGTAGCGGCTGTCCTGATGCGCGATCACCCCGACCCGCTTGTCAAGGATCAGGAGGTTGTCGTCCTCATAGACGACGGACAGCTCCCTGCCGGCCTTCAGAAAATCGTAGCTCTTCTTTTCCTCAAAGAACTCGTCGCGGATGTAGAAGGTCAGCACGTCGCCCTCGCTGAGGAATACGTCCGGCTGAGCCTTTTTGCCGTTGAGCTTGATGTATTTGGTTCTCAGGTATTTGTACATCAGCGACTTGGGCATGCTCCCGAACCGCTTGCTCAGGTACTTGTCCAGCCGCTGACCGGCGTCGTTTCTGCCGACAGTCAGTGTTCTCATGCTATCACCGCATCCATTATATCAGCCGCCGCGGTTTTTTTCAATAGCTCTGTCACATCCGCGCTTTTGCGGCGTAGTATATACAGGGTGATGAGAATGAGAAGATGCAAATCCTGTATGACGCCGATCGCGTTCGGCGCGGGACTGATCGTCGCGTCCATCCTGCCAACCAAGGCGGTGTGCGTGATCGCGGCGCTTGTCTTGATCTTCACCTGTCTGACGGTAAGGGGGTAGTGCCATGAAAGTAGTCGTGCTGGATCATCCGAAGTTCCTGTCGTTTCTTCTGCGCAGGATCTGCGGCATCAAAAAGGTCAAGGAGAAAAAGGAAGTCTGATAAGGCTGTATAGAGGGCGGTAGGGGAGACTCTGCCGCCTTTTAAACTGCAGAGAGCTTGTACCGATCCGCAAAAGCAGAGGCGATCCGACCGTCGGGCGTGATGACGCTGCGTCAGATATACCGCTCCCGTCCGTGCGCCGTCCCGATCCCCGCACGCATGACAAAGCCCCGGAACGCTGTCCGGGGCTTTCGCGCTCAATCCGTCAGCCTGAGTATCTGACCGGGATAAATGATATTGGGATTCTCCGGGCGGTTCAGGTTCAGCAGATCCTCCAGCTCCAGCCCGTAGCGGTCGGCGATGGAGGTCATCGTATCGCCGGGGCGCACGACGTAGTATTTCGGAGCGGCGGCGCCGCTGACGGGAATGACCAGCTCCTGACCGGGATAGATCGTATACGGCGGCATAAGCCCGTTTGCCTGCGCGATCGCCTTGACGGAAATACCGAAAAACTGCGCGATGGCATAGAGGGTGTTTCCGGGGCGGACGGTATAGACCACAGGAGTCGGTTGATAACCGGTCGTTTCCATAAGAAGCTCCTTTCATTCATTCGGTATTACATTTTATGCGCGTCCTCTCAAATGGTGTCAGTCCGCCGCCGTCTATCGGAAAACCGCACAAAACGGATGGCAAAATTTATATAGTGAACTTTGTCTATATTTCTATTCAAGAATTAAATCACACCCCTTGTTGTGGTATGATACAAGAAGTATATTATGTATATTTATGAGGTAACTAAGTTGATTATCAAAAGACTGATTTCATTGCTGTTAGCTGTTATCATTGCTGCCGCGATCGCCGTGACGCCGATCTTTGCGGCAGAGGAACCCCACGAGGAGGATGAGACCGTGAAACCGACCGTCAAGCCGACGCAGGCGCCTACCGAGCCTCCCTTTACCGCCGAAAACTACGGCTATGCCGAGTACGCCAAGCGCCTCGATACCACGGTTTACGACGGCGAGCTGGGCGCGGAGTATTCTCCCGACGAGACCACCTTCCGTCTGTGGTCGCCCGTCGCGTCGTCCGTCAAGGTCTGCATCTACAAAACCGGCTCCGATTCCGAAAAGGGCGCCCAGACCCTCTCCACCAATCCCATGAAGCGCTCCGCTGCCAACGGCGGCTGGTATCTGACGCTGGACGGCGACTATAAGAACCTCTATTACACCTACAAGGTCACGGTCGAGGGCAAGACCCATGAGGTCGTCGATCCCTACGCCAAGGCGGTCGGCGTGAACGGCAACCGCGGCATGATCGTCGATATGGACGAGCTGAACCCCAAGGGCTGGTCGT
>ONAS01000133.1 GCA_900315815.1 uncultured Eubacteriales bacterium | reverse complement strand
CTCAACGGCCTCCTCGCCGATGAGTTCCTTGAAATCAACAGACTTCAGATCATAGTTATCATCATATCTGACGAAATCTTTGGGGATGGTCTTCAGCGGAATAGTATATGCGGTTTCCTCTTCGTTAATTCCCGCAGGAGAGCCGTCTATCTCGTAGCGGTCATAATACTTGAACACGATCTCAAACGGCTCAGGCTCATTCACGATGGTCGCGGTTGCCGTCTCTCCCGTCTTATCGTAGTCTATCTTGCTCTTGTAACCGATTATGGGATCCTCCTCTACTGTATATTCATAGTATACGATTGACTCGCCAACTGTGGTATATACGGGCAATCCCTCGATCACTCTTGTCCATGTCGCAGAGCCGTCGCGTCCGTGATCGCTCTCGGTGATGGTGAACCAGCCCTCGTCATCCATGTCAGGTACGAGGCTGCGGTCGATCAACACGGAGCCGTTCTGCAGGATCCTCACCTTGATCTGCCCGGGACGCGTCTTATCCTTGTTGCTGTCGTCCTTCCATATCTTCTGGATGGTGAGATCGATGGTCTCCTTACAGGGATCCTTCTGTTCTCCCGGATTCGGGACGATGCTCTGGGCATTTCCCTTGGTGGGATTATCCAGCATCAGTACCACCTTTGCGCCGCTTGCGTAAACATCGAGCGGTTTCGGAAGGATGTTGGAATCGGGACGTCCCGTACTCTCGCTGCTCGATGCGAGCTTCGCGCCGAGATATTTCTGATAAATCTCGTAATAATTACCCGTTTCGTTGTCACCCTTGCGGATAGGCGCCGCCAGATGTGTGACATCGAATCTCATATAACCCGTTTCTTCTTCCTTCACGCCCGTCTTGCCGATCTGAATATCGTTACTCGTAAGCGCGTAAGTGAGATCGGTGTTTCTGTAAATCGAATAATGGTTTTCTTCCCTATTGACCTTTTCGATGGAGTCGAGGGTGTTGAAGGAATAACTGGACTTCAGGTAGGTTTCGCCGCTGAACGGACCGACCTTACGGTCAGCGCCGCGGATCACGTCGCAGTATTCCATCTTGTTTGAGGTAAACTTACCCTCGTAGTTGTAGCCGACGAAGCCGCCTGCGTAACCATTTTCCGTATCCGTTGCCGCATCCTTGTTGGACGAACCGCCGCCGTATACGTCGTAGCCGGTCGTGATACCCACAGTATTGCAGTTATCTACCAGCGTGCGGTTGCCCTTGATCAGGTTGACGACAACCTCGGCGTTTTCGCCGCTTGTGTCGATGCCGTTCTCGTTATAGGGAAGCTCCACGGTGGAGTCGCCGATCGTGACCAGCGCGGTTCCCGTGCTCTCACCCGTCTTTTTGACGAGCGATACGCCAACGCGCAGACCGAGGAGATTCACATACAGCAGGTCGCCGTCGCTGAGAACTTTGAGACCAAGGAGATTGGAGATTCCCAGACCGCTCAGGAAGGCGTCCGTATTGATAAGGCCGATATTCTCCAAATTGGGTACCAGAAGGATCTTCAGCAGGCTGTTGACGATGCCGAGGATCAGCTGCACCAGCGGAGAGTCTACCTCAGCCGATACCAGATACGCCATGTTCGTTTTGCCCACGAAGCCGCCCGCGATCTGATCGCTGTAGACCTGCTTGAGGGCGGAAACAGTGCTGTAACGGATTCTGGAAAGATCCGCGTAGCCCGCGAAGCCGCCCGCAATGGGTTGCTCGCCCTCGGAGGCGGAGATCATCGCGCCGTCTGAGATTCCTGTCACCCGGCAGGACTCGACAGTGGTTCCGAAAAGATCCAGAATGCCCGCGCTGGCACCGAGCAAGCCTCTGATGGAAGCGTCGTTAACGTTGACCGCGCCGTTCTTGCCCATGTGTCCGATAAAGCCGCCTGTGTAATTTGGAGCGCTTACTTTGTTCAGATTCGTGACTACGGAACGGTTGACAGCTCCGTTCATCACGCCGCCGCCAAAGCCGCCCGCGCAGCCCGAGTATCTTGTTTCGGACAGGATGCCCGACGGAGCGGACTCGTACGCGTTGACGATAAGTCCGTCGCTGACTCCGTTGACCGTCGAATCATAGATATATGTTCTGAAAA
>ONAS01000134.1 GCA_900315815.1 uncultured Eubacteriales bacterium | reverse complement strand
AAGGACGCCGCTAGGCTGGCGCCTAGTAAGGACGACAACAAAGTATTGCGGAAATCAGACCAATAAGAAAGTCGAGTTTCTATTGAAAAATAGTATTATACCTGTTCCATGATCTTTCTCGCGACATATACGCCGCTGGCGGATGCGTGGGAGAGAGAATGCGTCACGCCCGAGCCGTCGCCGATGACGTACAGCCCCTTGTGCTTGGTCTCCAGATTCTCGTCCAGCGCGACCTCCATGTTGTAGAACTTGACCTCCACACCGTAGAGCAGGGTGTCGTCGTTCGCGGTACCGGGAGCGATCTTGTCGAGCGCGTAGATCATCTCGATGATGTCGTCCAGGATGCGTTTCGGCAGTACCAGACTCAGGTCGCCGGGCGTTGCCTTCAGGGTCGGCCGCACGGTGCTTTCCTCGATACGGCTGTGATTGGAGCGCCGTCCGCGTTCCAGATCGCCGAATCGCTGTACGATGACTCCGCCGCCCAGCATATTGCTCAACAGCGCGATGCTCTCGCCGTAGCCGTTGGAATCCTCGAACGGCTCGGAAAAGTGCTTGGATACCAGCAGGGCGAAGTTGGTATTTTCCGTCTTTTTGGAGGGATCCTCAAAGCTGTGACCGTTGACCGTCACGATGCCGTTGGTGTTCTCGTTGACGACGATCCCGTTGGGATTCATGCAGAATGTGCGGACGTTGTCCTCAAATTTCTGCGTGCGGTAGACGATCTTGCTTTCGTACAGCTCGTCCGTCAGGTGAGAGAAGATGACCGCCGGCAGCTCGACGCGCACGCCGATATCCACGCGGTTGGACTTGGTACGGATATCCAGCTCCTCGCAGACCTTCTCCATCCATTTGGAGCCGGAGCGCCCGACGGATACGATGCACTTGTCACAGTCGTCAAAGCCGTTCTTGTGATGGACGCGATAGCCGCCGTCGATGATCTCAATCCTTTCGACAGGCGTGTTGAAGTGGAAGTCGATGATGCCGCAGATCTTGTCGTAGAGATTGCCCAGCACGATGTAGTTGATATCCGTGCCGAGGTGACGCACGGAGGCGTCCAGCAGCTTTAAGCGATTCTGGGTGCAGATACGCTTGAAGTCCGAACCCGCGGTGGAGTACAGCTTGGTCTCCTGACCGCCGTTCGCCATGTTGATGCTGTCGACATAGTGCATCAGCTCCAGCGCCTTGTCCCGCCCGATATACTCGTGCATGGTCCCGCCGAAATCATTTGTGATGTTGTATTTGCCGTCCGAAAAAGCGCCCGCTCCGCCGAAGCCGGACATGATCGCGCAGGTCTTGCACTTGATGCAGGACTTGACCTTGTCGCCGTCGATGGGGCATTTGCGTTTTTCCAGCGGACTGCCGGTCTCAAACACCGCGACCTTCAGGTCGGGACGCTTGGTCGCGAATTCATACGCCGAGAAGATGCCTCCCGGACCGGCTCCGATAATGATAATGTCATATTTCATGGGGATTCTCCTAAAAAGTCAATTCAACGATTTCCTGCTTTTCTACATTGATCAGTCCCTTGCCGTTGAGCCGCAGCGTCGGGATGACCGGCAGACTGACAAAGGCAAGCGTCATGAACGCGTCGATATCCTGCGATACGCCCAGCCGTCCTGCCGCTTGTTTGAGGGAACGCAGTTTTTTGTCGGTTTCCTCGATGGACAGATCGCTCATCAGTCCCGCGACGGGGAGGGGGAGCGATTCGATCACCCTGCCGCCGTCCGCAACGACCAGACCGCCGTTCAGCTCACGCACCGTGTTCGCCGCCAGAACGATATCATCGTCATTTGCGCCGATCACGATCAGATTGTGCGAGTCATGCGCCACGCTGGTCGCGATCGCGCCGCTTTTCAGCCCGTAGCCGTGGATAAAGCCGATACCGATGTGACCGGTGTTGTGATGGCGTTCAAACACGACCGCCTTCAGAATGTCGCTGTCGATATTGACGCCGCCGTTTTTGCGTGCCGCTTCGGTCGGCTGGATCAGCATTTCATCGGTCAGCAGCTCGTGCTTTTTCAGTCCGATGACACGCTATGGAACGATTGCAGGATCTTCGGATCATCGGGCAGGATATCCGGCTTCGGATTGACGACCCTGCCGTTTTCCGCGGCAAGCTTTCCGCCGATATACACCTGCTCGACCCGGAAACTCTCAAGATCGGAGAAGACGGTCAGGTCGGCGTGATAGCCGGGCGCGACTGCGCCGTATCCCTCGAGACCGAAATACGCCGCGGTGTTGAAGGTCGCCATTTTGATCGCCATCGTCGGGTGGATGCCCTTCGCGACGACCTTGCGGATGATCGCGTCGATGTGACCCTCGTTCATCAGATCCTCGGGATGACGGTCGTCGGTGCAGAACATCGCGCGATAGCAGTACGGCGGCGTGCAGATGGGGAGGAGCTTGTTCAGATTCTTTGCCGCGGTACCCTCGCGCACCATGATCCACTGACCGCGCGAGATCTTTTCGATCGCCTCGGACGCTTCTGTGCATTCGTGATCGGATCTGACGCCCGCCGCGGAATAGGCGCAAAGCGCCTTTGCGGACAGAAACGGCGCGTGACCGTCGATGATCCTGCCGCGCTTTTTCGCGTCTGCGAGCTTTTTCAGCAGCTTTTCATCGCCGTCGATCACGCCGATCGAGTTCATGACCTCCGCCAGACCCAGTACCTCCGGCTTATCATAGTACGGCTCCAGCTCTTCGGCTTCCAGTATCTCGCCGGTTTCCTCCAGCGGACAGGCGGGAACGCACGACGGCAGATTGAACCAAACGTGCATATCCAGCGGCTCGCAGAGCTTCATCATATAGTCGATGCCGTCCGTACCGGCGACATTCGCAATCTCATGCGAATCGACCATCACGCCGGTCGTGCCGTGGGCGAGAGAGGCGCGCTCGAATTGTACAGGCGTCAGCAGAGAGGATTCCAGGTGGATGTGTCCGTCCAGCAGACCGGGTACCAGATATTTTCCTTTCAGGTCGACGACATTGCCGCCGTCATAAATGCCCAGTCCCGCGATACGGCCGTCACAGATCGCGACGTCCTTTTCCTCGAACCGCTCGGAAAAGACATTCAGCACCTTCGCATTTTTGAGGATGAGATCGGGCTCAGTACGTCCCATCGCAGCGTCAATCAGTCGTTTCATCTTTCATATCACCGCCAAAGAAACAGGTAATGCATTTCTTATGATATATTCCAAAATATTATACCATATTCTCGATTTGATTACAACTGAAACATGATGAAATAAATTTTGCAATCCTTAGAAAATAGATATTGACAACCGCAGAGAAAAATGCTATAATTCGACTGTTCGATATGCGAGTGTGCTGGAATAGGCAGACAGGCACGTTTGAGGGGCGTGTGTCTTTGACGTACGGGTTCAAGTCCCGTCACTCGCACCA
>ONAS01000137.1 GCA_900315815.1 uncultured Eubacteriales bacterium | reverse complement strand
ACGTCGCGGAGCAGGCCGACCGGGTCATCACCATAGAGGACGGCAAAGTCGTGAGCGACAGTAAGGCGGCGGCAAAATGAAAAGAAAAGTTGATATGAACACGCTCGCCCTCGGCAACCTCCGCCACAGGCGCAGACAATACGCGGTCATGATAACGGGTATCATCTTCGCGATGGTGCTTTCCACCAGCATTCCGCTTCTGTTTTTCAGCGCTTCGGAAACCGTGCAAAAGCAACATCTTGATAATTACGGCGCACAGGATGTGATCGTCTGTGCCAACAGCACGGACACGGAAATTTATAGCGACGCGATAGAAAAGGGGTATCTGCGAAGCTACGGTTTAGCGCATATCATCGGCTACGCCTACTCCGCCGACAGTGAGCAGCGGCTCGGAGCCAGCGTGGCATGGCTGGACGACAAAGCAAGGGAGCTTTCCAACCAGAGCTTTATGGAGGGCGGTTATCCCAAAAAAAGCGGCGAGATCGCCGTGGAAAGCAACGCCCTAATCAGACTCGGCTACAAGGACGCTAAAATCGGCGACACCATCTCACTCCGCTTTGACGTGCAAAACGGAGTGGGGTATCTGGAAACGACAGACAAGCAATATACCCTGTGCGGCATCGCTGCCAACAAAAAGAACAACCTCGAGCATCAGTATTATATGCCCGCGGGCGAATACAACAGCGATATTCCGGCCATTTTCGTCTGTCAGGGAAGCCAAGTCGAGCCGGGAGGAATGGAGAAGCTGTCGGCGTATGCCACTCTGGTTCCAAAAAATATCCCCCAAGAAGAGGATTATTATGATGGCGAAGGTGAGCCGGTCACGTTTTACTGGTATCTGCAATCGCTCGATTACGACAGGGAAACCAAAAGCCACCGCAATGAATTTCAATTCCACTATATTGAAAATTCGGCAAACCGAAATGTATTGGCGTCACCCGATGAGATCATGTACGGCGGCGAGTCTTTACTGATTGTTCTGATCGGACTGATTTTCGCCTCCTGCGTCGCCATTGTCAATTCCTTTAACAACGACCTGAAAGGGCGAAAAAAGCAAATCGGAATGCTGCGGGCAGTGGGCGCGACGCGCCGGCAGATTATACGCGTTTTCGGCAGAGAGGCGCTCATCATCAGTCTGATCTGCGCGCCGATCAGTATACTGATTTCCTATATCACCGTAAAAATCGCCCTTCACCTTATCAACAGCGAGGCAGTCATGACCCAAAGCCTGATTGCGCTGCCGGTGTGCCTTGCGCTTAATATGGCGGTTGTGATGGCGGCGGCGATGATACCGCTGATATCCGCGTCCCGCGTTTCTCCGGTACAGGCTATCCGGGATATCGAAAACAACCGCAAGATTAAGAACAAGCATATCCGTTCAAGCCGACAGTTCGATCCCGCGCGGCACCTCGCCCGCCGCAATACGACTTTTTACAAAGGCAGCCGGATTGCCGTGGCGGTGATACTCGCTTTTTCAGTGGTGGTGGGCGGCTTCGGGTATTCCGGTCTTTCCTACGACATGGATCAGGTTTATGATACGGAGTATGACTACGAATTATTCGGCACAGATGAATTTGCTGAAAACTCCTATTATAACAGCAAGGATTACAATATAAGCCTGACCGAAAGTGAACGGAATGAAATTGCTTCCAGTCCGTACATTTCAGAAACGCTCGGCGTAAAAATGATATCCGCCGCCATTAAAACCCAAGAAATCGGCGACTATATGTTTATCCTTTCCTCCGACAGCTTCAGTAGGTTTCTTTTGAGAGACACAGATTCCTTGGAGAACGCATTCAACCACGCAAGGCAAAACGCTTTTGATCTCTGGAAGAATGATGATTATTACGTCAAGCTCCGCGAAGCATTGGGAGCCGATAACTATCTGCTCGACATACCGATTGTTTCTCTTGACCGCTCTGAAATCCAAAGGTACGCCGAGTCCGGACGCGGGAATATTGATCTGACCAAACTTGACAGCGGCGAGGACGTGATTCTGATCGCCCCGAAAAAGGTGCGCTGG
>ONAS01000138.1 GCA_900315815.1 uncultured Eubacteriales bacterium | reverse complement strand
GATCGACGGACATATGGAAGCGTCCTATCCTTCCTCGACAACGCTCTTGGTGCTGTCGGTGATGCTGACGCTGATGCTCCAAATCAAGCGAAGGTGCCGAAGCAAAGCCCTCCGCATCACGGTATATGCCCTTTCGGTATCGTTCTCGGCATTTATGGTGATCGGCAGATTAACGGCGGGCGTCCACTGGGCGACGGATATCATCGGCTCGGTATGGCTGAGCTTCGGATTATTTGCGCTGTATCACGCCGCTGTGCTGTTTTCGGATAAGAGGAAAGAAAATGGAGTTTAACGAAAAATTGCAGGAGCTGCGAAAGAGCAGGGGACTGACACAGGAGGAGCTGGCAAAGGAGCTCTTTGTGTCGAGGACAGCGGTCTCGAAATGGGAATCGGGACGGGGATATCCGAATATTGATTCTTTGAAAGAAATATCGCGCTTTTTCTCCGTATCGATCGACGAGCTGATCTGTCCCGACGAGATCATCACCGCAGCTGAAAATGAGAAGCGGGAGACCGTCAGCCGCTACACCGCCCTGATCTGCGGGCTGCTAGATGTGCTGACGGCGCTGCTGCTGTTTCTGCCCGTATTCGGAAACGGCGGGAAGTCGACCGCTGTGCCGCTGTTCGGCTTGACGGAGATCCGTTTGTGGATCGTCATTTTCTACGCGGTCACGATCGGTATCACGACGCTCAACGGGATCTGCGCGGTCATCATCAGCCGCTTTGACCGTCCTGTCTGGAATCGGCACCGGCTGGTCACGGGCGCGGTGTTGTCTGTGCTCGCCGTGTTTTTGTTCATCATCACGCTGCCGCTTCATGCGGCAGCCTCCTGTTGATCAACGAAGCTTTTTAAAGAATTGTTTGAGGATATCGGCGCATTCCTCCTGCAAGATCCCGCCCTCATAAGCGGGCTTGAAGTTATAGGGCATTTCAAAGAGATTGGTGATCGTGCCGCAGGAGCCGTTTTTGAAGTCATAGGCGCCGAAGTATACCTGCGGGATGTGGGCGTTAAGGATCGCGCCCGCACACATCGGGCACGGCTCCAAGGTGACATAGATCTCACAGTTCCACAGACGCCAGCCGCCGAGCGCGGTGCAGGCGTTGTTGATCGCGTCGATCTCGGCGTGCAGCAGGGCATTTTTGGCTTTTTCGCGGCGGTTCCTGCCCACGGCGATGATGTCGCCGTCTTTGACGATGACCGCGCCGACCGGCACCTCGCCGTCGTCAAACGCCTCCTGCGCAAGTTTAAGCGCCTCTCTCATGTAATCCGTCTTATCCACCCGCGATGCCCCTCACAAAATCGGTGATGACATCCTGCGGAATGAGGTTGAGCAGCATCTCGCCGAAGAACACGACCAGCGAGACGATGAAGCCCGCAGAGGTAAAGGCGGCGACATTCTTCTCCTTGAAGGACAGCAGGCTCTTTTCGGCGTAGGGGGTCTTGTCGCCGTCGGCGATCCGGAAAAAGCGTCTGTCCCGTTTTGCCAGATAGATATAGGAGAGGATGCCCAGCACGCAGAACATGGTGACGATGCCGATATGCACGGCTGTCGCGACGCCGTTGTCCAAGCCCGAATTGGAGCTGAATACGTCGGTGGTCACCGCAAAGAAGTTATTGGCAAAGTGGATGATGACGGAGGGGATAATGGAATTCGCCTTGCAGTCCACATAAGCGAAGATCAGACCCAGCACAAAGGCAAACACGATCTGGGTGGTGTTGCCGTGCATGGCGCCGAAGAGGACGGCTGAGGTGAGGATGGCAAAGGCGTCGCCGAACCGGCGCATGACGTTCATCAGGACGCCGCGGAACGCAAGCTCCTCGGCAAAGGCGGGGACGATCGCGGTGGAGACGATGTAGAGGATGATCTCGGGAATCGACTGCGCCTCCGAGGTCTGGGAAACCGTGTTCTTTAATTCGAATAAAGAAATATTCTGGTCGAAGAGCGAGGCGAGCTGATTGGCGATCATGGCGGCGCCCATGCCGACCAATATCACCGGTATCAGCATATCCGCTTTCAGCCGGCACTGGGTGAAGTTGTCGCTGAATTTCCGCTTGGTGATTTTGCGGAACACCACAACGACCAGCAGGGAAGAGGCGCAAGAGACGATGATCTCCAAGAGGAACCAGTAGATGCGGTGCGCTTCGTCCGAGCCGGAGAACATGTTGCCGAACAGCAGGCTGAGGATGAGCGCCAGATGCTGCATGACTAAGAAATAGGCGAGGATGAAAAAGCCCATGCCGTTCGAGGTGCTCCTGAGCGTGCGCCGCTGCTGCTCCTTCGGACTGAGCGGCGGTTTCACGGGCGGCCGGGGCGGCTGATATGCCGCGTAGGGCGGCGGGGTCATATTTTGATACATATTATTCTGCATAATCGATCACTCCGTACCCATTGTATCATAATAAATGTGACATTTCAAGACATAATATCGACAGACATCTGCGCGCTCACATGTTTACAAGAATGTAAATTGACAAAGGGGATATTTGGTGGTAAAGTTGGAAATAGATGATTTTTTGTACAATTGATCACAAGGAGAACCGTGGCAATGATTACAGCGATGTTGTTTGCCGGCGGAAGCGGGGCGAGAATGCAGTCCTCCGATCTGCCGAAGCAGTTTTTAGAGGTCGGGGGCAAGCCGATCATCATCCATACGATGGAGCATTTTGCCAAGCATCCTCAGGTGGACGCGATCGTGATCGCCTGCAAGGAGGATTGGATCGACTATTTGAAGGAGCTGATCGCCCGCTTCAACGTGCCGAAGGTGAGGGCGATCGTCCCCG
>ONAS01000139.1 GCA_900315815.1 uncultured Eubacteriales bacterium | reverse complement strand
TGAAGATAAAGTTCAGCTCGTCTCCGCCTGTATATTCTTTGTTTCCTATATTCGCGACCTTTGCCGTAACGTGATATTTAACGGCGTCGTTTGTATCGGTAAACTCATTCTCGGGATCCGCGTAAGCGATCTCAATGCTCAGATTTGAAGCATATTTGAATCTATCGGGAATACTTGTGTACATAACCTTTCCGTCCTCGATAATTTCATAGTAGAGCTCAACCGAGCCGTCCAGTATTTCCTCGGGAACGGTGTAGCTGAAGGATTCTTCCTTATCCTCGCCGGCGATCCAGATAGGATACTCTACGGTATCGACTGTTTCTTCGGCGCCGTTTACATTGCTTATGAGTCTGAGGGTAACATCCCTACCGTTCTTAAAGCCCGTGTTTGCGGCTTTAATGTTGACCTCTACGGTCTCACCGGGATTCGGGTAGTAATCCGAGAACTCGATCGCGTCATCCTCGTCCTCAACTCCGCTCTCGAAACACGACCGGATATCAAATTCGGAAATGACAAAGCGGTTGTTGATCCGTTCCATTTTCTCGCCGCTGTAGTCGTAATCAAACGCCTCGTAAACGCCGAGGAGATGGTTGCTGTCGGTTACCATAACGTCAAAGCGGTCTTTATACCAGCCGGTATCGCCGGCATTCTTAACGCCGCCCGAGGTGAGCTTGACTTTATTGCCCCAGTAGCCGCTGAGGATCTTTTCGGGTTCGCTGAGGTTTTCTGTCTGAGTTGAGCCGTCGGAGTTTAAGACGGGATTGCTGTTATCGTCTATTACAGCAACTTCGTCATATTCGGTAACGCCGTCAATCTCAAACTGTCTGCCGCAGATCTGCTGCTGATCGCCCTCGGAGAACGCCCACATAGCGTAGAGCTCACCGTCACCGCCGTAATAGACCTTGAAGTCATCGCCGACAGTATGATCCTCGTCGGTAGTGATGTATTCGGGCTCCGGCATTTCAAATTTATCGCCGTACTGCTTTTGAAGCAGGTAAAGATTGTTTATGTTCTGATAGCTGTAACGTCCGTTGTACTTGTAGAACAGCAGGGTATTGTCAGCTCCCTGATAGCTTATGCCGACAAACTCGGGATTTGCTGTAACGTCCTCTTCGTTAGCTAACATGAGCGAATCCTTTTCGGTCAAAGCGCCGTTTTCACCTACAGCGTAGCGATTGAGATACAGGCGGTTCTCTGTGCCGTACAGGGTAGAATCATAATCGGTCTCAGTGAGCGAATTCTCAAGTATGCGGCCGTTCTCTTCGGCGCAGATGTAAGACAGAAGCACATCGCCGCCGTAAGAAGTAACGGAGTAATCGGAAATCGTATTTCCGTTTGTCGGTACAGCCGAAGCCTTTGTAAAGTTGAGCTTTCCGTCTCCGATATAAGCGGACGAAGTGCTGAGGCTTATGGGCTTGTCGTTGACTTCTTCAAGCGTTGTTTCGTCTTTTATGTCGCTTACATCAATGCTCTCGTAGAATACGTCTACGGTTTTTGTCTCTTCATTGTAAACCCCGGAGATCTTATCGGGGAGCTTTCCGCTTTCGTCGTCAATGACTGAGAAATCCGAGAATTTGCCCGTGGACTTATCGTAGAGCATTCCCATAACCTTAAAGGAGTTCAGGAACTGGGGAACGGTAATATCATCGGTGTAGTCAAGAATGCCTGCTTCCCAGATAGATCCTGGCTTCTGTAAAATTCTGTCCTTTCTTCAGCGGAAAGATCGGCGACGCTTTCATAGCTGCTTGCGGGACTGAACTGATCGACTACCGTCTGCGTTTGCGTATCGTAAATATAGCAGCGCAGGCAGTTAAAGCTTAATCCGTAATCACTGTCAGCCGCAGTCGCGATCAAATAGCGTGTATCGGAAATCTTGCCGATAACGGGAATGACTTCCGCCGTGGTTTCCTCGAGATACGTGTCGAACTGATCCCTTGCGTAAGCGTCCGCGCCTACCGGGTCGCCGTCCTTGCCGCTGACTGCCGAAGCGTCGTATACATCGGACGCGCGGTTAAGCACAAGGTCGCTGATCTTTGTGTTTGCCATAAGGTCGTCTCCGCTCGCGCCGATAGCATTTTCGGCAACCTTGGTCAGATTCGCTTCGTCATCCAGGAGGACCTCCTTATCGATATCCCACGTATAGTCGACCTTAAAGAACAGCAGTTCGGCAAATACGCCGCCTTTGATGCCGAAGACCATCTTGCCTTTGTTGGAATCCTTGATTGTAGATTCAAGGTTAAAATCTATATGGCCGCCGATGGAAGCGATTCCGTCGTAGCCGACTCCGACTCCGAACTTGAGCACAAAGTTTTGCTTATAAACGCCGTGCGTCTCGTAGTAATAGCTGTTGTCGGCGTACTCACTCTCCATGTACAGCGCTTCGGAGGCCTTGAGGCCGGCGTCTGCGGCGTAGTTGCCGTTGACAACGGCGACAGCC